>DAOTAZ010000369.1:0-3763 GCA_035382965.1 Chitinispirillaceae bacterium
TCTGCCTCCAGCCCGCAGAAGACTGCGGTCTTCCGTCTGTGTTGACATAGTGCAGTGCCCATCGGGAAACTGTTACAAGTCGGGCAGGATTGGCTGGCTTCTCAGCCTTTACTGGTGGAAGAAGAAACGATAATTGTATACCGGATTTCCATCTCATTTTTGTGCTCTTCAGGGTGGACTGGGTGCCTATACTCGTATTGTCGTAATGTTACTCAGACTGACATTACTGAAATTGTTTAATACTCTATTCCAACGTTTTTTGTTACAGGAAATATCAGGAAACGGTTTGTTCTTTTTATATGTGGGTTGCTGTTTCACCCCGGAGGTGAAATAGTGATTTAACCTGTTAAAATTTGGTCTCTCAAGTTCATAAATTTACCCCTGAGGTGAATCAAGGAGCGTCCCAGTCCTCATTCCAGGATAGTCTTCGTTTCCCGATATTCACATCAAAAATAAAAAGCATGTTTAATAACGACCCATCTATGATTGCAGCATTTTCCTGTCCCACACTTTCGCAATAGCACTCTGAAAATCTCCCTTTGGGGGAGTCGGGGGGCGGGAAAAGGATGAGGTTGTTTACAAATGGCTGGTTGGAATGGCAGGCTTAAATAGGAATTGTCTTGGACTGTGATTTAACTGATTAAGCTGGACTCGATTTATGAGAAAACACAGAGTGAATATATATGGGAAGAAAGTAAGAGAAATGGAGAAAAATGTTATATGAGGGCTTCTTTGCAGGAAACGATTTGATCTTTTTGATTTTGGGATGCTGTTTCACCCCGGAGGTGAAACAGTGATTTAACCTGTTAAAATTTGGCCTCTCAAGTTCATTAATTCACCCCGGAGGTGAATCAAGGAACCTCCCACCCCTCACTCCCACTACACCCTCCGTTTCCCAATATCCCCATCAATAATAATAATCATTGTTATTATAACAACAACCAGACTTTGCTAATATCAGTTTCCCGATTCCTCCCTAATTTACTTACCAATGGTAAAAATGAACCGCATCGGAGGCTTCTTCCTGTCTACAAAAAGCAAACCCGCTCTACACTGCTATATGTCAAACAGAAATTGTACACAGATCATCCTCTCCGACTGGGTACAAACCATAAAAAGCCTTCCCAGACACTCTTCATCTTCCCATCTCTTTAAAAATCAAAAACTTCCCTGATTTAAACCCGTGCGCACCCTTTTTTTAGTCCAAAAAAGCCCCATGCTATCCGGAAATTTCCGTTATTTTTTTCTTGAAACCAGAAAAATGTGTCCGTATAATCGTTATTAATAGGTGCAGACAACCCGAAGAAAGGAGAAAATATGAGTAAAAAGGGGGAAGGTGTATTATATGGCATCGAGTACAAATTCCTCAGGAAAGAGATAAGGGCGGAAGCCGTAAAAAGAGCAGTCGAGCAGTTGGTTGGAAAAAACAAACCCCTGGCTGGTGATGATGAAAGGAAAAGCGGAACCAGAACGATAAGAAGCTTGAAGGATTGATTTCGGCCCAGCTACACCCGTTTCATCTTTAGATATTGTAATAATAGCAGCGATTCCGGAAAGCCGGGAAGCGGTTTTAGTCATTATTCAGGGAGCTGATTTAAATCTCTCCCAGATCGATCTTCCTTTTCGTGACGGGCGCCAGATAAACTTGCAGGCAGTGCATTTTATCCTGCGTTTGCCTTTGAGAGTACGGACAGGGGCAAAAAAGAACGGGTCGTAATATTCTGTTGCTTTACTTCCGCATTTAGGACAGCGGTCTGAGGGGGGCTGCCAGAAAGAATCCCAGAGGTCAAAGAGTATCCATCCCGATGAATCACGGCGTTTCCGATTAGACATAGTATCCTTTCATCAGATTTTATATCACCGGATCGGGCATGAAAAGCTGCATGAATGTCCGCTGTGCAAAAGAGTCGGTCATACCGGCGATATAGTCGGTGACTATCCGCCATGACGGTGTCTCATCATTGTAGTTTGTATTCTTGATAAAATCGAAAAACACAGACATCAGATTCGACTCGCGGACAACAACACTTACAAATGAATGATTTCTTCCTCTCTCGGAGAGATCCAGAATTCTCTCCAGTTCATGGTACAGAAGTTCTATAATGCTGGCAGCTTTGCGGGATTTACGCTCTACCTCAGGGTGACGGTAGATATGCTCGTAATTGAACTCTTTAAGAGCATGCATGTAACTGAAAACCTCTTCACTCATCTCGATAGAATCTTTTCCCAGACTCGATGCAATGGTGTCGTTTACAAATGTCCCGATTATCTTCCCGTTTTCAGACCCCAGGTTTTTCACTATTTCCGCAGGGATATCGTTCTTCTTTATAAGATTTGCCTTGATCGCATCCTCGAGATCTCTTCCCAGATAGGCGATCCTGTCAACCAGTCTTACAAGGCACCCTTCCAGGGTTCCAGGGTAGAAACAGCGGTCATCGATAGAATCCACATCCAGGAGGTCCCTATTGCGGTCCGGAAAAACCGCTCTCTCGAAAGACTCTCCGCAGTGTGTAATTATTCCATCCCTTACCTCGTAAGTAAGATTGAGACCCGAGCCGTAATTGGTCAGTTTGTCAACCACCCTGAGTCCATGTATCTCGTGTTTGAAACCCTGTTTTACTCCGGCACTCTGAAGAATGTTGTCAAGCACCCGTTCTCCGGCATGGCCGAATGGAGGATGTCCCAGGTCGTGTCCCTTGGCGATAGCGTTGATGAGGTCAATATTGAGATTGAGACAGCGTCCTATTACAGAGGCGATACTGGAAACATGGAGAACATGCTCCATGCGGGTGCAGATATGGTCGTTATTGGGAGAGAGAAAAACCTGCGTTTTGTGCTTGAGCCGTCTGAACGGGGGAGAGTGCAGAATCCTGGTCTCATCGCGGGCAAACTCCAGACGGAACGGATCACGTTTCATCGGATATTTCCGCCCTAAAGTCTCGCTGCTTTTTTTGGCAAATGGGCTTAGTTTTTCCTCGTCTTCCAGAAGAAAACGTCTGATATCGAATTCAGGATTCATGGCTGTGTTTCCAGAAACTCTTGTACAAATCTTTCCTGTTCCGGGGTGTCTATGGCTCTTCGGGATTTTCTTACAGTTCCTATTGCCTTCCCCGCGCTGATTCCGAAATACTTTCCTACAACACAGGAGAGTACAAGCCCTGTCCGTCCTACTCCTGCGTGGCAGTGTACGCATACCGGCTTTCCGGAATCAAATTTTGATATTATCTTGCTTATCAACTTCCCGAAGCTCTTTGTATCCTGAGGGATATTGAAATCCAGGATAGGGAAATAGTTCCACTCCATGCCAGACTGACGGCACAGCAGGCGAACTTCTCCTGATGGTTTTTCCAGTGAAACCAGGTATTTTATGCCCTCACTGCTTAGCTGCTGGATATCTTCCTCCAGATCCGATCCCCTCCCCGGGATATCCGATCCGGCAAGCTTTCCCGGAAGCACCCATGAGAAATTTTTCAGCGGCATAGAGGAAAAATAATAATTGTCCTGCCTGCGGCCAGCGCGCAGCTTCCCCTTTCGGCCTTTCCTCCTTCGTGCTCGTGCTCAGCGAAGCGGAACTGTACTCGAATCCTATAGGAGAAGGGAAAGGAAAAAAAACGATTACGAGCACGAGCACGAAACGGACGAGGGTGGTTAAACAGGCTGTTAATTTGTCTGTCCCGTCGTTTACATTTATATTATTCTGGTAATAACTTCCTGTTTCAACCCTCATAAACGGAAAAACCCCTCATGCCAATGATGAAACCAG
>DAOTAZ010000370.1:0-3758 GCA_035382965.1 Chitinispirillaceae bacterium
TGGCAGGAAGGATGCTGCTTGACGCCGGGTATAAAGTGATGTGTTTTTCGCTCTACAACACAGAGGAACTCAAGGGAGAGTGCAGAATCGCATTTAACGAGTATATAAGCCAGAAAGGCAATCATCTGGTAATCAGTGATCCTGCGGATCTTTCAAATCTTTCCAGGTATAAGCTTATTATTGACGCGATGCTTGGGACCGGGCTTCAGGGTGATCCTCATGGACTGTGTGCAATGGCTATAGAGGCTGTAAACATTTCAGGTGTTCCGGTTTTAGCAGCCGATACCCCATCGGGGCTTAACAATGATACCGGGATACCGGGTAATCCCTGCATAAAAGCCGCTGTTACTGTGACTATGGGATATCCCAAAATCGGGCTTTACTTTTACCCGGGGAGGATAAATGCAGGGAAAGTGGTTGTTCAGGATCTTGGTTATCCTGAGGAAGTTGTAGGGGAGAAGAAGAACTGGCTCTGTTTCCCGGAACTGGAGGACATGGCAGGGTTTCTCCCGAAGAGGCATCCTGCCGGATCCAAGTATGATCACGGAGTAGCGCTGATGCTTTGCGGGTCCAGGGGAATGACAGGGGCAGCCACACTTGCAGCGGAATCGGCATTGAGGTCAGGCTGCGGCATGGTTCATCTTGCTTCACCGGAATCTCTCATACCATTGCTTTCCGTAAAACTGATTGAAGCTGTTCTTCATCCTGTCAATGAAACCGGAAGCGGAACAGCAGCTTTCAGTGCGATTGACCAGATAAAAGAACTCTCGATCAATAAGCAGGCTCTGTGCGTAGGACCGGGCCTTTCCCATCATGATCAGACATCCCGGCTGGTAAGAGAAATCATAAAATCAATTCCACTTCCCACGGTTCTGGATGCCGATGGAATAAATGCTTTCAAGAACTATACAGGGGAATTGGGAAATCATGCAGGAGACCTGTTGATTACTCCTCACAGAGGGGAGTGGCATCGTCTGTTCGGCAGCCTTCCGGAAGATCCCGCTGAGATTGTAGAAACTCTCAAGAGAAAGGCAAGGGAGTATCAGATGACAATACTGCTGAAAGGGGCTCCTGTTATTATCGCAGGGTACGACGGAAGTGCCTATATTCTTCCTTTCGGTAATTCAGCGCTGGCTACAGCGGGAACTGGAGATGTTCTGAGCGGAGTGATAGTATCATTGATGGCACAGGGGTTACCGGTTATCTCATCAGCCATTCTTGGGAACTACATCCAGGCGGAAGCCGGTACTCTGGCAAGTAAGCACTATGGTGAGCATTCTGTGATCGCCAGAGATGTTATTGGCAATATTTTCAGAGTTATACGATCTATTTCGTATAACAAGCCAGTTCTAAAACATAAACCGGTTCAATCAGTTTAAACCTGGAATGTACGATTATAAACTGTGCATTTTTTTTAGCCTGGTTCTGATCGGTGAAGTTAGAATAAAAATGGACATTACGGATGGAATACAACCCGCAATGTCCACATTACAGAAGCGCGGAAAACCTATTCATTAATCACAAACCTTCCCCGTGACATTCCTGTACTGGTTTTTATCTGATAAATGTACAGGCCTTTTGTTAAATCCAACCTGATAGAACTCTTTACTATTCTACCGGTAAATTCTTTATTCATGAGCAATTTGCCACTCAGTGAATAGATTCTCAGTGAAGCCTTATTGCCTTCGGAATTGCTGAAAATGAGATTTCGTCCATTGATTTCTATCATCTTTCGGGAGAGATCTTTTTTCTCAGCAGGTTGTGTGGATGCAAGGGCGTCAAAATTGGACAGAATTTTGCCCTCATTCAATAAAGCTGTCTTAATGGTAACTGATGATCCGGAAATACCTGATGAGGGAGGAAGAATAATGCTGGCCAGAGTTACAGGATAATCCTCATCAACATCATCTTTTATGGCAATGGCAATTTTAAGATGTCTGCTTTGGGGATCTATCATTGAATTAAGTGTAGCGCCTCTCAGTGATGTCTTGATGCTGCCCTGGCTGATGTTTACTTTTGAATCATACTGGATTGAGAATTCACCTGCAATGAAACCCTTTAAATTGGATCCGACCAGGTTTAGTTCCACATAGTCGGTTTTATTCTCGAACTGAAATGATAAATGGGCAACTTTAGGACCAGCGGCTGATTTGGAGAGAGCTTTATGCAGTTGAGGTTCCTCCACAGGGAATTGAGGGCGCAGTCCAATACTATGCTGAAAGATAAGAGCTGCATCGTAGCTGGAAACTGTTCCGTTTCCGCTTACATCGGCAACAGCAGTTGTAAAGTTTGGACAGGAGGGATCAGGAAGGACCAGAGATCCTACTACATATTGAAGCACTTTCTGGGCATCAAAGATATTTACTTCCCCGTTTCCGGTAACATCACCGTAAATTATTGAATTGTCGCCTATAATTATTCTTCCTGACTTACTTGTGGCAGTGATAAAATCGTAAGATTCATCAATCAGAATATCTGAAAGACTGATTATGCAAGTGTCTTTTTGGGAATTGTCCTTTTTAACCAGGAATGTACACCTGATAAGTTCTCCTTCACCGTATCCCAGTGGTTTTTCTGTTCCACCCATTGCAATTGAAACAGATGAACCGGAAATATTCCAGTCAAAAAGCGGCCAGTCTCTGATAAGCCCGCTGTCTTTGCTGATATCCAGTAACTTGAGTTTCGATTGATCAAATTCGATTTTGAATTGACAGGCACTGATCGGAAATTCTTCGTAATTGGCCAGGAAAACCGGCATAACGACTGTATCTCCCGGGAGGGCGAAGGTGGTTTTCATGCCGAAGTTGATAAACTGGTAGAGAATGATACCAAGGGAGAAGATATCGGTTGTCCCCTTAACCTTTCTGCCTTCAGCCTGCTCAGGAGATATGTAGTGTGGCGAGCCCAGAAATGCTCCGGTCATCGTGATCGATTCGGAATTTACCAGGTAAGCAATTCCAAAATCGGTGATACGAAGATAGCCGTCATCACTGAAAAGAATATTCGCGGGTTTGATATCGCGATGAAAAATGCCTCTATTATGAGCACAGAGGAGTCCGGAGGCCACCTGGAATGCTATTTCCGCTGTTACAAGATCCGGAAGTCTGTTATGGTTTTCAAGTATTTTCTGCAGAGTTGTCCCGTTTACATATTCCATCACCAGAAACGGCTGTGAATCACTTCCTCCGTAATCAAAAATTTTGATAATATTTTCATGTGACAGTTGAGCTATCGCCTTTGCCTCATTTGTGAATCTGATGATGGTTTCTTTCTGGTTGAGCAGATGAGGATGAATCTTTTTAAGCGCGACCTGACGGTCAAGCTTGGTGTCAGTTGCAAGAAAGACCGAGGCCATTCCTCCGGAGTTGATTTTTCAGATGATCTGGTAGCGGAACGGTTCCTGATTGTTTTCCATTCTGGATTATAAATTACTTTTAAGGCGTCAAAGAGACAATAAAGGGGATGTTGATCAGGGTGATTGAAAAATAGAGATGCCGATAAGTGTTATATCAGGGATATAAACAGTCTCGAAATTCACCAGTTTCTCAATAAGAGACCAGGCACCCCCGGTTGAGATAATCTTGAAATCTAAAGATGTAAAAGACTTCTTATAAGACTCCACAATATGATTCAGTGCTCCGGCAGTACCATTTAATACACCTGCCCTGATACACCACTCAGTTGATCTGCCCGGCAGAGATAATTCCCCTTCAGGCACTGTCTCAGGAAGCGCATCTGTAAACTTATGAAGACTTTGC
>DAOTAZ010000371.1:0-3739 GCA_035382965.1 Chitinispirillaceae bacterium
TGATAAAGGTGCTGATTTTTTACCCAAAGCAGTTTCGTGTTGTGTTCCTCTTGTCGGCATTGTTCTGTATTTTGTGTGGAAAGATTTGAAACCTAAAGCATCGAAAGATGTGTGTACATGGGCAATTATTGGAACGTTGCTGAGTGTATTTGTCTATATAATAGCTGCAGCAGCAGGAGCCGGCTCTGCAATGCTTGGTTAAATGATAATGAAGACAGCCGGAAAACTGCTTGAACATGCCTTTTACTGCCATCGATTACCAGAACGATCATTTTTTATTGCTGGATACCAATTGCCGGTATGCAGCAGATGCACTGGAATTCTGATTGGATATCTTAGTGGTATTTATGCGATAATTATTGGTTGTCAAGTTTCTTTTCATGTGCCTTTATTATTGTCTGTTCCGCTGGTCATTGATGGCTTTGGTCAACACTTCGGAAGATGGAAGAGCAATAATCTCAGGAGGCTTGTTACGGGAATACTATTCGGGTTTTCGCTGTTTATTTTAGTGAAACTTATGGCTGTAATGGGCTATTGTCAAGGACAAAGAATTGGAATTGCAATAAAAACATTAATATCTGGGGGTTCTTTATGACAGAAGAAAGAAAAGCCGGCCTCGATGAGAAATACTGTACCTCCTGAGGGGCAGTTATAAAGAAAGCCGCGGAATTATGCCCAGTTGCGGGGTTCGCCAAATGCCTGCTCCCTTTCAGACGGCTTCATCAAAGGATCGTGTTACAGCAGGTGTGCTCGCAATACTCCTTGGGGGACTGGGTGTTCACAAGTTTTATCTGGGAAAAGCCGGTACAGGCTGTTTGTACATTCTTTTCTGCTGGACATTCATTCCGGCTTTAATAGCTTTGATAGAGGGTATAGTTTACCTGACAATGGATGACGCTTCGTTTTCATTAAAATATAACGTAAAGAGCTGATATTCGGAAAATAAGCAAAGTTGAGAATTGCCGGACTGGATTCCTGCTTCTGCAGTAATATCGTTTGAGAAAACCAGTGCTGATTCCGGTTATTTAAGCCGTAAAGGCTGGATTTTTGCCCCTGGACGACTATTCCCGGTTTTCAGGATGGTTGCAGATGGGTCTGCCTTACAGAGCCTGCCCTGAAGATCACAGATTCTGCCTGTAAATAAAGCGGGCCGGGAACTGGTTTTACAGGCGGTAACAGGGATCAGAACGGAAATCTCCCTGGGGCAGAAAACCTCAGGGAACAGATCATCAGGTTTTTTCTCATCCACAGGAACCGTAGGCCCGTTCCAGGAAAGTATCCCATCTGTCAAACTGTAGATTCTGGAGAATCCTATGTATTCGAGTTCAGAAGCTACCTGAGCGCTGGTGTTTCCAGTGCGGCAGTAGAGAATAATTGGCGTGTCCAGGGGAAATCTCTCTACCATTTCTTCAAATTCACCTGAGATAAAAGGGAAATTGTACGCTGCACAGGAGCCGTTACCTATGACAGATGATACATTCCTTTCCTCTCTGATATCGATGAGTATGAAATCAAATGGAACTGTGCCGCTGATCCATTGTAAAAGCGTATCCGGGTCGATGTTGTAATATGAGTAGGAGAAAGAGAAAAGAAACAGGATCATCTGGATTCTGCGCATTTTACACCCCGGTTATCACTTTGTCAGTGTTATTCTTGATCTGTACTTCAGATCTCCACTCTCGATTGTCATAATGTAACTGCCGGAGTTTTTGACCGGAAACCTGATCTCTCCGGGAGAGAGTATCCTGTACTGCCCTGCCATCCGCCCCTGAAATGTGTAGATTGATACTGTCGCGGGAGATTGTGAAAAATAGCGCAGTACTCCATCCTGACCAAGACGGAAGATGGCCCTTTGTGAGTTATCAAACAATGCCGGGGATAAATCTTTATCTGCCGTCACAATATCGTCGTTACCGTATTCCTCCGATAATCGGGGATAGATATCTATCCTGCTGTTTGTTTCCCGTCTGTTGTTTCTCCAGTCAAACAGAGCATCCATCCAGTCACATGGCTCCCATACAAATGTCCCAAGTCCTTTTTCATCAGGAAGATCGAAGACTATGTCATTGACCCTCTCATGATTGTCGGCGTATTCGACTACAACGATCTTCTCGTTATGGTTGGCAGCTACCGCAGTGAGCATCGACTTTAGGTTATCAGTTGTTCCGTGCCATTGCGAATAATATGAGAGCCCGAAGACATCGATTCTGTTGACACCAGCATTTTTGAGATTTCTCAGCCAGTTGCTGGGGGAATTTTCAGAGATGGAGTGTATCATTATCCTGATATCGGAACTGACATCTTTGACTCCGTCAATACCAGCATTTACAAGTGCAGCGAAATTGGACATGTTGTTGATTCTGCCATCAGGCCAGATCATTCCACCCACAATCTCATTTCCAACCTGTACCATATCCGGAAGAGTACCGTCGGATTTGAACGCCTGGAGACACTCTCTGGTGTAGGAGCGCACTTTCGCTGTCAATTGATTAAAAGAGAGATTTGACCAGGACATGGGCTTATACTGTTTGGCAGGATCAGCCCAGGTATCACTGTAATGAAAATCAAGGAGAAATTTCATTCCTGCAGCTTTTATTCTCTTTGCCATCTCCCGTGATTTTTCCAGGCCACAGAAACCCTCTGGTGAATACGGAGATTCTTCCTCACCCGGAATAACCGCGGTAGGGTCGACAAAGAGCCTTAGACGGATCCAGTTGAACCGGTGGTCTTTAAGGATTTCAAAGACATCCTTTACAACTCCATTGTCGGCATATCGTACACCGCCGGCTTCTCTCTGGGGGATCCAGGAGATATCGGCTCCGAGAATAAAGGGCTCGTCGCTGGCGATGATATCCAATGGCAGGAGACAGAGTATTATTAAAACGGAAAGGACTGGTTTTAACATTTAAACCTCCCGATGAATCTGGGTCCAGTTTTAACCGGAACTGGTTTCAGACTTGGTTACTCGTAAAGATAAGTAAAAAAGGGGTGGGGTGGAATAAAAGAGTTGAGAAGAAGCGGAATTACTTCGGTATACTCAGTGCTCACTTAGGTTACATTCAATGTACTTTTTTGCACGCTCAATGCACACTTCGACCACGTTCAATGTACACGCCTGAAGGTAGGAATCGTTGTTTATAGCGGTGGATTGGTATTGGTGGGAATGTGGAACAATGTGGGTAGTACAAAATTGAGTCGATTTGCCGCAGGGTGGGTAAAGTAAAAAAACACTATGATCTTTGTGGGTTGTATTACAGGAAACGAATGTTTGTTTTGTTTGCGGGTTATTAATTCATCTCTGAGGTGAAATAACGACTTAGTTGGTTTAAAAAGTGCCCTGCTAAGTTCAAAAATTCACCCCGGAGATGAATTAAGGACATTACAGCTCTTCTCCCAGAATTGTTACCGTTTCCTGATATCTCCATAAATAACAAAAAACATGGCTAATGAATGATCAGTCTGTGATTATACCTGTTTCCTGACCCCGAATTGTCTGCTTATGAAATGCCGCTGTTCATATTGCGGTTGCCGGTATAAGAAGGAATGCGCTGCGGTGTTGTGAATGTCTGAATTATGGGTTTATGTGATTTTTACGGAATTTTATCGCTATCTCTCAAATCATCCCACCATTTGAACAAAAAAAACACAATTCAGGCTTCGGAGTCATTATGGATCGATCAACATCCTTAAAAGCAAAAAGATAGTCTGTCCCCGGCAGTTTAAGCGCTTATAAAAGTAA
>DAOTAZ010000372.1:0-3735 GCA_035382965.1 Chitinispirillaceae bacterium
CCGTTAGAGAAGATTGAACTTGTCTCACCCTGTACTCCGGTGTTGACTGTACTTAAAAAATTCCAGTCAGGGAATGTAGGCATCTCTGCAGTAGTTTCCGACAGTCAGGTACTGTTGGCTTTTTTTTTATACTTGACCTTTTCAGAATCAGTCTGGAATCTTACCTGTACTTTATTGAGCATAAAAAGGAAATAGAGAAGGTGGAACACTATCTGCTGGAATTCTTCAGCAACGGGCATGAATACCTGGCATCTGAAGTGATGTGCAGTGATTTATCGCTGGTAGTGGACCAATATGAAAAACCGGTTTCGGTTCTTTTTCTGATGGCTAAATATCACAGATCCTTACTTCCGGTAACTGATAGGGAGGAGAGAGTGCAGGGCGCAATTTCAGCCGCTGCATTGCTCTATTTTTTTGATATAAGCCAAACTCCGGGTGAAGAATGCCTGGGTGATCTTAATTTTAAGTGTTTCTGTTCATTATTCAACTATTTTATGGCTGTTCTGATCAGGATTTATGTACACTGAAGAATTGCTTGTAACTGCAGGAAGAAAAAACAAACGGAACTGGAGGAACACTGTGAAGCTGAGCAGTTTAATGGACCCCCGGTTGATCTACCTTGACTATCACTTTGATAGCTATCATCAGATCATCGATTTTGTAGCTGAAAAAATCTCTTTGACTACGTCGCTTTCCACCGGCACTATAAAAGAATCTCTTTTAAAAAGGGAGAATATAGGCACCACATTTCTGGGTAATCATCTTGCACTGCCGCACGGATATGTAGAGAATCTAAGCGAGATTCTGATCCTTTTCATAAGGCTCGACAGGGCTCTTGACGTAAGTTATGACTATCGTGAATCGACTGTTAAATACGTTTTCGCGATAATTACATCTAAAGAAAAAGCCCAGCTTTATTTGAAGGTATTAAGTGCAATCGCCCAACTTGTAACGACCAATGCTCATCTTCTGGAAAACGCCAGAACTCCCGGCGAGCTTATTGACACCATCGATGAAAAACAAGTGGTTGTAGATGAGGTTCTCAGGGCACGTGATCTGATATGCTGTAAAGGGATGGTGTGGAGAAAACAGACAATCTCTCATGCTATTGACAAAATGAAAAAAGAAAACATAACTTTCCTGCCTGTTGTGGAAGAAAATGGCAGAATCTGCGGAGTGCTGGATCTTGCTGATCTATTTAGTGCTGTTTTTCCTGAAGAAAAAATTTCTTCCGGAAGTCTTGTTCTTCTCAGAGACCTTGGAGAGACCAGTGAACTGCTTGTAAAACCGGTTAAAGAATTCTGGGAAAACCAGGAACATCATCTTTCCAGTGATATAATGAAAGACTACAAGACATATATAGTAAATGAAAATGCAAGTTATATTGAAATTGTTTTTATCATGACCGAGTATCATTACAAGTATCTGGTTGTAGTTGATGATTTAATGGGGGTCAAGGGGGTTATTGATACCGGTGATGTTGTGCATAAGATGATAAGGGCCTGATCTTATCCTCTAATGATCACAAACACAAAATAAGCCGCATAGATCGCCAGTAGTGATACTGCTTCTATACGCTGAACAGATCTTTCTCCACGGCAGAACAGATAAAGAGCAGAAGTCCCGATCAGAAGCACCAGAATATCGGTATCGAATGCTGTATTGAAAGCCAAAGGTCTAATCAATGCGGAAAGCCCCATAATAAAGGCAATATTGAATATGTTTGAACCAAGGATATTGGCCATCGCCAGATCACTCTGACCTCTTCTGGCTGAAATATAGGAGACGATCAGTTCCGGTACAGAGGTCAAAACCGCAATTACACACACAGATAAAAGTTTGAGACTGGTATTGACTTGCATGCTTACTGCAACTGCTTCTTTCACAACCAAATAACCACCAGTGATTACCGAAACCAGACCGATTGTGAAGAAAATTACGGAAAAAGGCATAGAATATATCAAACCCGGTGGATTTTCCGCTTCAGGCTCTCTTTTTATGTATGGTTTTGTTAACAAATCGGGAATACGCATCTCATAACTTCTGCCCTCCCGCATTTTGCTCATTGCTGCCTGATAGATAAAGAAAAAGATGAAAAACTGGAAAAGACCGAGTACCAGAATCCCGCCATCAAGTTGTGAAAGAGTATTGGTCTCAGAACCGAAAAAAGCCACATCATTGATTATAATCCAGAATATCAGTGTGGTGACAATAGAGAAAGGAAGCAGTTTAAAGATTATCGATCTCTTTAAGCAGATCTGGGAAAAAGTGCCTATAATTCCGGTTATTACAAACAGGTTGAAGATGTTGCTGCCGATGATATTGCCGAAGGAGATATCCGGGTACCCTTTTATGCTGGAGAATATATTTACGAGAAATTCGGGTGCCGATGTGCTGAAAGCGATGATGGTTATACCGATCATTGTTTCGGAAATTGACAGGTGTCTGGCAATCGATGATGTTCCGCGGCTGATCAGTTCACTGCCGCCGGTAAGAAGCAGAAATGCCAGTAGAAAAAGCAATAATGTCATCATGGTGAGATTCTCCCGCAGGTTTTCTGTTTTCCTTTCACGCCCAGCGGATTGTCGGAGAAAAAACTTTGATATAGTCCGGCTCCACTCTGGCTACACCATTGGAGATTACAAGCTTTCTTACTATTTCTTCCATGTCAACTTTGACAATACCGGGCTTCAGGAGGGATGTCAATCTGACATGCCCGGGGAGTATGCCCAGTTCTCCTGAGATTCCGGGAAGAACCACAAACTGTGCCTGCGTGCTCAGGAAAGTCCGTTCCGGGGTTATAAATTCAATATTTATAGTTCTCATGGTTCACTTTACTCCGGATATTTCCTCTGCGTGTCTGATCACATCATCGGATGTGCCTGCCATGAAAAACGCCTGTTCAGGAATATGATCGTATTTTCCCTTGAGCAGCTCTGAAAATCCCTGGATTGTATCTCTTAAAGGAACGTATTTCCCCTGAATACCTGTGAAATCCTCTGCTACGAAGAATGGCTGAGAGAAGAAACGCTGGATTTTTCTGGCACGTGATACCACCAGTTTGTCCTCATCTGAAAGCTCCTCGACACCCAGTATAGCGATAATATCCTGAAGGTCATTATAACGCTGAAGAATCTTCTGTACAGCCCTGGCCACATTATAATGCTCTTCACCGACCACATTTTTGTCAAGCATCTTTGATGATGATTCGAGCGGATCGACTGCCGGATAGATTCCAAGCTCAACAATTTTCCTTGACAATACTACCGATGCGTCAAGGTGGCCGAAAGCTGTTGCTACTCCGGGATCTGTAATGTCATCTGCGGGAACATAAACAGCCTGGACACTTGTGATGGAACCGTTTTTCGTGGATACTATCCTCTCCTGCAGTTCACCCATCTCTGTACCGAGAGTGGGTTGATATCCTACAGCGGATGGCATTCGGCCCAGAAGTGCGGACACTTCAGCACCGGCTAAAACATACCTGAAAATATTGTCGATAAAAAGGAGAACATCCTGTCCCTCCTTGTCCCGGAAATACTCAGCCTGAGTAAGGCCGGTCATGGCTACCCTCAGTCTTGATCCCGGTGGCTCATTCATCTGACCGAAGACCAGTACAGTTTTGTCAAGCACTCCTGATTGTGCCATCTCCTGGTAAAGATCGTTTCCCTCCCTGGTGCGCTCTCCTACACCGGTAAAAACCGAAACTCCTCCATGATGCTTTGCAACATTGTT
>DAOTAZ010000373.1:0-2313 GCA_035382965.1 Chitinispirillaceae bacterium
ATAATCCATACACCAACTATTCTGAGGTTTACACAAATTTTTCAGCACTCTCTTTTTTAATGTCCGGATTACGACAGAAGACCGTGTCCTGCCTGTCTTATTGTGGCTCTCGTGTTGTTTTGCAGGAAACAATTTTCTTAGTCGCTATTTCACCTCAGGGGTGAAAGTATAAATTAGCTGAATAAAAATCGGCCCCATTAAGTCAAAAATTCACCCCAGAGGTAACTTAAGGACATTACAGCTCTCATCCCGGAAGATGTCCGTTTCCTGATATCCCCGCTAATAGCAAAATACAACGATTAATTTTACCCGGCTATGACTGGTACCTTTACCTGTTTTTTGATCTGATAAACTTCGCTATTGATAACCAGCCTTGTATAGTTCTAATTATAGCCCATATTGCAGAGATGTACTGGCAGTGTCCAAATGTCTTTTTATCTCCCCTCATCCCGAATCTTAAATCACTTATCATTGAATTAAAAAATCACCGTTCTGGACTAACCGTGAATGAATTATCTTTCCAGATTACCTGAAATTCTTACCGGGGAAAAACAACTGTGTGCTGAATAAATTTATTCACCATTTCATTCGAAATCGATGGCAGCAGTTTTTCCCTGAAAAATGACAAATATCTCTTCCCGGTTCACCATCCGGGGTTAATATAGAAAGCTTACGAAAATGAGTATCAAAAAGCCCCCATACCTCTTCGCGTTCGACCTTGACGGAACGCTTCTTGACTCCGGTAAAAATATCTCCCCCGCAAACCGTAAAGCACTCAAGGAGATATCAGACCTTGGCGCGATTGTGGCATTCTCATCCGGACGGCTGGGAGGAAGCATAGAAAAGGTTGTGGAAACCATTGGTCTCGATGTAGCAATGCTTACCCTCAACGGCGCTGAAGTTTACCTGGACCGTTCACACGGCTCAAAGCTCATTTATCACGCCCCTCTCTCACCTCTTTACGCGGATTACCTTCTTGATTATTTCAAGGCTGATACTTTTAACCTTAACTACTATGTCGGAGGAAAACTCTACTCTGTTTCCACTCCACAGACCCGCCCCTGGATCGATCTTTACTATCAGCAAACCTCAACTGCCTGCAATTTTCTCGATTCGTTCGACTCCTTCCGCGGCAAAAGCCCGTCTAAAATCATTTTTGTAGGTGAAAAAGCAGAAATGGACAAACAAGAATCATTTTTCCGGTCACTGTGGAAAGATGAAATTTACATCTGCAGAACATGGGATTATTATCTCGAATTTCTCAATCCTCACGCAAACAAAGGTGACGGGCTCACTGCTCTCGCTGAATCCTACGGCCTGGGAATCGATGATGTCATCGCGTTCGGGGACGCGTCAAATGACATCCCCATGCTTAAAAGCGCCGGACTGGGTATCGCGGTAGGAAATGCCTCCGATGAGGTAAAGGCAGCAGCTAAAAAAGTTTCTGAGTGGACAAATGATCAGGATGCGGTTGCAAAGGAATGGGAAATCCTGAAAAAAACCCTTTCTTTCAGTTGATCTCAAATACCGGAGTTGCAGCCTGTCTCTGAGCCACATGCAGAGATGTGCAAATGCCTTCTTTGTCAAGCAGAGTACTGACTGTCCTGACCGCCAGTTCAGGAGTATTATGATCGCGGCTCAGATGACACAATACTACCATTTCCGGTGTTCTCGATGAGCTGCGGATTGTCCTCACAAGCGCGTCAGCCGCCTGATAGTTCGAAAGATGTCCCTGCTCTCCTGTTACCCTCTTTTTATGCAGGTAGGGACGGTTGGGGTTTTTCCATAAGAGATCGGGATCATGATTAGACTCGATCACTATTGCACGTGAATCCCTGAAATAAGGGATCAGTGTGTCTGGGAAATGACCCAGATCCGATGCATAAGCGAGGTATTTCTCTTTCGCTCCGACCGGACGGATATTGAACCCCGATGTCACCTCATCAGCATTATGCGAAATCTCAAAAGGCTGCAGCAGAAAAGAACCGATTTTGAATTTTTTATCAGAATAACACCCCAGAGATAATTGCTTTAAGTGGTCTTTTCTGAAAGATGCCTGAAGGATCGGAAGATTTCTCTCGTGTACCCACAGGGAGATGTTGTTTTTCAGGCAGACCCGAAGTGTTGAATAATTGAAATGATCCGAATGAAGGTGTGTGATTACGATTGCATCGAGATCCTGAGGTTCAGTACCAGCTTCATTCAGCACCTCCCCTATCCTCTTCTGACTCATCCCAGCATCGATAAGTATCCTGCAGTCACCCTCAGTAATTAAAGTACAATTTCCACTCGACCCGCTTCGGAGAACACTGA
>DAOTAZ010000373.1:2323-3727 GCA_035382965.1 Chitinispirillaceae bacterium
TCACGATTTTTCCTGCTTCGTACACCTGAAATAAGGGAAAAAGAAAATCTACTATGCGCCTCCTTATACTACAACGATTGCATTTCACCATCCCTCATCGTGCTCATGCTCAGCGAAAGCGGTGCTCGTAAAACAAAAACGGGAAATTATTTCTTTAGTTTATCCAGTAAGTAAAATTAACCGACAAGCACAGATGATTACAAAAGAAACCAAGGGGTTTGCTCCACCATCCCTGATACTCACTGTTTAGCATCCTGACAAGATCAAACCCCATGGTCAATCCCATTTTATCTTCATTTTTCTCACCATTCGATACTACAAAACCCGCATAAGAAAGGTTTTTAGCCATATAGATAATTTCCACCTTTGTCATCCTGTACTTTGCTCCGAAGAGCTTCTTTACATCACCTTCCAATGATTTACTGATAAGACCAACATAGTCTCTTACCCCTAAGCGCACATAGAGGGGAAATTCCGGATATTTCTGTTTTATTGAACTGTAAACAACTCCTGAGAGATTCGCGAGCTGATCTCTGATGGAAAAACCGGAACTTCCCATTCCATCAAGACACTCCATCCAGGTCCAGAAAAGCAGAGTCATTATTGCCGATGTAAACAGCGGGTCATCCATGCCGAAATAGTTTTCCAGCACGGAATAGTTTAGTTGTGCGGTTAATGCTGCGCCAACAAAGTGCCAGAGTTCATCCTGATGATATGGCTCGTTTTCCGACAGGTTTTTAAAAGGATTTCCCCATCGCGGAGGTTTTCCCCAGTTAAGGTACCGGTCTATCACCGGAATACCTATAAACTCCAACCCGAATATTCCCGCACCTGTCAAATAACCGAGGCCTCTTCCCGGACTTTCACTTTTTGGTATTTCTCTTTCGACACCGCCAGTTCCATGCGCCTGCATTACAAGCAGCCCCAGAACCAGGAGAACTGCTCCTGTCATCTCTCCTCCAGGGATTGTAACTGCTGCGCCGGCGGGCAATTTTCAGTATATGTTGGTCTTTTAGAGGCTCTCTACTATTAGGTGTAAAATCAAATTGTGTTCCAGTTTTATCGTTTTAACAAGGCACGAAAGGACGAGGATACGAAAACACGACAGTACGACATAATGACAACACGACCCTAAGACATTAAAAGGGTACAAAGTATGATAAAAAGAGGGTGTGCTCTTAGTCAAACCTGTAATTAATAATGAACTTTTTTATTTACGATTACGAGCACAAAAACGAGATCAGAATCCGGTATACAATTCCACCAACCGAAGTAAGCCCCTGCCTTGGTCTTATCTTTACACTTCTCTCTCTTCTGTTATCCCCATCGACCTCTTTACAACCCACAGAGGCCTTCTCTTTACCTCATCGTATATCCTTCCGATATACTCCCCGATAACCCCCA
>DAOTAZ010000374.1:0-3720 GCA_035382965.1 Chitinispirillaceae bacterium
ACCAGAGATGTTCAGAATAAGCTTCTGTTCTGAACGGGCTGTTTTAGACCTGCCGTGTTAGCATGGAATTACCGGATTGAGGTTACAATGTCCGGATTATGCCCGGTACCATGAAGCTGCCCTGACTGACAGCATTCACAATATTCGCGTTTGTCATTTAGGCGAATAATCGGGAAGAAATCTGTTTTAAATCATAGCCTGTCATCCTGATCAAGGCACCCTTTTTGCATCCCTCTAATATTTATCATAACGCGGATTACCCGGATCAACAGATGCTTTTTCCTTATATAACATGAGCAGAAACGAAACATCCCTCCGTTCACGGCTCCTGATACTGGTTGCAGCTATTGTCTCGGTCATGATTGTGCTGGAAATCCTTATTGCAGCACTATGGTATCAAAACCGGTATAGTTCAGGCATAAATTCCAGCATTGAATTCGCCCATTCCATCGGCCTCACATTTGAGACATTTGTACGGGATGTGCTCCGCCAGGAAGGTTCCATCGGAAATGCCCTCTCAGGTCTGTATCCATATACAAGCGATGAGGCCATAAGGTTTCTGCAGAAAAACAAGGATCTGTACAGATCAGTCCGGCTCTTCTCGGTCGTAGACTCCACCGGCGAGATCACCCTCAGCAGCCGCCCGGAGTTGATTGGAACCAATGTGGCAGATCGTGAGTATTTCCAGAAGCTTAAGACTGGAGATTCAACTGCTGTCAGTGATTTTCTCCTGTTCAGGACGGAAAATATCGCCGGTTTCATAATTGCAAGAGGTTTCAGCACAGCCGAGGGTAAGCTTGACTTTGCAGTTACTGCATCTGTTCAGGCCGACAGTATGGGTGAACTGGCTTTGTCAATCGAAAGAGAACCAGGCAGCTATATGACTCTTTTTGACAGCAAGGGAACCCTTGTATTTACAAACCAGAATATTTATATCCCATTGGATTCGGCTATGGTCTGGAAAGACAGAGACCGCCTCCTTTCCCAGGCTCTTCAAGGAAAAACCGCTACCGGCTTTTTCAGCGCTCCGGTAGAGGAGGACAGCCGGAGAATCGGCGTCAGGGTGCCGATAGCGGGTTTTGGATGGGTAGCAGGATGTGCAGAATCGCAGGCAAAATTCTTCAGACCCATCTTTTTTCCCCTGCTCCTCATCCTCGTTTTTTCGGCTGTAATAGCCGGTGTGGCGTTGTTTACCGCCATACATACTGTAAGATCCATCTCCAGTTCACTTGCTTTAGTAGAACATCATGTACAGAATGTTTCCAGAGGAGAATTCGGTGCCATCGAACCCTCCACCGGCCTCAATGAATTCAACAACCTGATCAGGGATACCAATACCATGGCCGCAATCCTGAAAGACAGGGAGATGCAGATAAAGAAAAACGAAGATCGCTTCCGGAGTGCAGTTGACAATCTTCTCGATGCATATGCGATTCTGGATCCCATTTACGACAAAGAAGGACGTCTGGTGGATTTCCGGTTTGAATATGTAAATAAAGTCGCTCTGCGGCTTGCCGGAATGCAGTATAATGAAATGATTGGACGCAGTGTAAACGACCTGTTCCCTTTTGATGTCAGGAAAAACAGTATGCCTCAGATTGAGAATGTTCTTAAAACCGGAGAACCTGTATCCTTTAATTCTTACCCGGTAAGTGCGCCTTTCGGCATTTACCGCAAAGGTGTCATTCTCAACGTAAGAGTTTCGAATCTCAACGGTAAATTATCTATCGCGTGGCAGGATGTTACCGCTGCGGTTGAATCGGAAAGAGCCCTCCGCGAAAGCGAGGAAAAGTTCCGGAATCTGGCTGATAACATGTCGCAGTTTGCCTGGATGGCCGATCATAATGGAGAGATTGTATGGTTCAACAAACGATGGTACGACTATTCCGGGACCACATTTGATGAAGTAAAGGGATGGGGATGGATGAAATTTAACCATCCCGATCATATCCAGAGAGTCTCTGAACGGATAACAAACTGTATTAAAAAGGGAATTTTCTGGGAAGATACCTTTCCCCTGAGAGGGAAAAATGGCCAGTACAGATGGTTTCTCTCCAGGGCAGTACCAATAAAAAACAGCCAGGGTAAGGTTATCCGATGGTTTGGAACAAACACCGATGTCACAGGGCAGAGATTGGCTGAGCAAAAACTCCGGGAGAGTGAGAAGCGTTTCAGGGATCTGGCAAACTCAATGCCTCAGCTTGTATGGACAGCCAATCCTGACGGCGTCGTGGATTATTACAACGAAAAATACAGGGATTTTGGCGGGATTTCTCCTGGCCTGGATGGGGTATGGAGATGGGAGCCTGTAATACACGAGGATGATGCGCAGGCAACAATGGAGGCGTGGAAACACTCGGTGGAAACAGGAAGTATTTACCAGATCGAGCACAGGATCAGACATGCCGACGGCACATTTCACTGGTATCTTTCCAGGGGTATCCCGGTGCGTAATGAGAAGGGAGAGATAATAAAATGGTACGGAGCAGCCACAAACATCGATATCAGCAAAGAGGCGCAGCTTGCTCTGGAAAAAAGTGAAAATCAGTTGAAGGCATTGAATCAGGATCTTGAGAACCTTGTTGCAAAAAGAACAGAACAGGTCCGTGCACTCTCCAAAGCATTGACTCTGGCTGAGCAGCGTGAACGAAAACGCTTCTCCTATATTCTTCACGAAAATCTTCAGCAGCTTCTCTTCGGGGCAAGGATGCTCATTTCTGAACATATCAGAGAACATTCAATGAAAGGGAAAAGTGATGAAAATGAGGATGTCGGGCAAAGCCTCTCAATTCTTGATAGAGCACTTAATACAACCAAGGCTCTCTCCATAGAGTTAAACCCTCCCATCCTGCCATCCCAGGGTCTCGATACCGCATTAGATTGGCTGATTAACTATATGCGGACTGGTTACGGGTTGAATGTACAGTTCAGCATAAGTGGTGCTGTAAAACTGATAAAAGGTGAAACACAGCTTATGCTGACACAGATGGTTCGGGAATTGCTCGCCAATGTGGTTCAGCATTCAGGTGTGCTGGAAGCTGAGCTTGATGTGAAATGTGAAGACAAAAAACTGGAAATAAAAGTAAGTGACAATGGCAGGGGGTTTGATACAGAGGAAACACTCAGAAAAGACAGGTCAGAGTCGAAACTTGGTTTGTTCAGCATCAGGGAGAGGTTGGGCTTTTTCGGTGGTCAGCTTATAGTAAACAGTGCAATCGGCAAGGGCACGACATGCATCCTGATCATTCCAAACGAGAATTGCTGAGGCATCTGGATGAAAACTTATATAGTTGAAGATAATGCTGATATGAGATTTATTCTCAAGCGTCTGTTGAAGAAAAATTTTCCTCAGATTGAATCTTTTGGCGAAAGCGAAACAGCGGAAGAGGCACTTGTGGAGATCCCCTCATTTGATCCCAATCTCATTCTGGTTGATATTTCACTTCCGGGCATGGATGGAATCGAGCTTATAAGGAGAATAAAGCCGCAAAGTAAAGCGGCAAGTATCCTTGTAGTAACAGGCCATGAAATCGAAATTTATAAACAATCTGCTCTCTCTGCCGGGGCTGATGCTATCGTTTCCAAATCAGACTATAATCAGCTTCTGGAGTATGTCCGAAAGATGCTTAACAGAGGTTAAACTGAAGGATAATTGGCCTCTATCCAGCATCCCTCACCAAGATCCCCCAGTGTAAAGGGCCCGAAACGCCACCTGTGAAG
>DAOTAZ010000375.1:0-3713 GCA_035382965.1 Chitinispirillaceae bacterium
TCCAGAAAGTATTCGGCAGCCTCTGTTTCCCCGATCGATGCAAGGTAAATTCCACGGATATAATCGATTGAATCTGATGCAGTGAGGTCCTTTTTTAATTTGACAGGCGATATGGAATCGAGCCACTGGAACACACGATTAAGCTCCGAGACAGTGTCCAGAGCAAATTCAGCAGTATCTCCCAGAAGCGCTAAAACCTGCCTCGATCTGTGTGCATAATAATCATAAGGTTCTTCTGCTGAAATCTCCCGGAAAACCTTCCTGGACTGACTTGTCCTGTCAAGAGCAAGCAGACACTTGCCTTTCCAGTAAGAAATGGAAAGCCTCAGGTTTGAATAAGGATACTTCTTTGTAAAATTATCCAGTATCGCCAGGGCAGAATCATATTTCTCCTGTTTGTAAAAACAGAGTGCATGCCTCAAATACGACTCATCCCGCCTGGCCCCCTTTGGATAACGGGTATAAATCTGCCGGTACACAGAGCCAGCCTCATTGATCTTCCCCTTCTCCTCCATTCTCCAGGCCTTCAGCCACATTATTTCCTGGTTCCTTGAATGTGAGGGATACTCTCTTAAATGCCTCTCGTACCATTTATCAGCTTCATCCGCTTTACCGACCTTACGGTAAGCCCTCGCCAGGCTCATTAAAACATTGGCATCAGAACCATACTTGCTGTCTATTTTCCTGTAAGCCTTGATCGATTCCTCAAACATTCCCAGTTGATAATATACCTGCGCCCTGAGATACAGATACTTTCCCTCCGGAACTTCCCTCATCAGCTCTTTTTTACCCGCTATATTTCGCAAAATCCCGTCAGCAGTTTTCCAATCCTTGCACTGTGCAGCAGCATCGGCAAGTTTAAGCTGATTTTTCCCGCTTATCTGCTGTGAATCAGAACTGAAAACAAGCTTTGCAATCCGACAACCTTCTTTTCCGCTTAAAACCATCGTGTCAAGGAGCGAATCTATCGCACTCCAATTCCCCCCCTTGATCATCATATCAACTGTATCCGAAAAATCAGGCAGCTTAACCTTCTCCTCCGATTCCCTCCACCTCCGGAATTCCTCAAGCCATCCTGCATCAGACAAACCACTGCTGTCCTGCTCTACAGCCTTCCGAATCTTCCCGAAAACATGAACCTTATATTTCTGAGGAATCCTGTGCCCAAGAACAGATCTGTAAGCAGTCAGGCTATTCTGCACCCGCCCCTGCTCATACTCAATATCACCAATAAATGTGTAGGCAAGCGGCGCTATCACTTCATTTTTCTGGGCAGCAAGCCTGTAGAGAAAAAGCGCTTTACTGTGATCGGAAAGCTTATGATGAATATTGGCTAACTGGAAAATCCGCTGAATGGAATCAGTAACCAGAGAATCAGAAAGTAGCTCCTGCAGAGCGGCTTCATAATTTCCACTCTTCAAATTTCCCATACCGGGGAAATATACAGGAACAAGACTAAGCTTTGACACACTACCGCTTTCCTGCGAAGCCAGACACAGAAGCGGACTGAAAATCACAGCAGTTATCAAAGCTACTCTTCTGGTGTACTCTCTCACATTCACTCCGGGTTCCTGGGAACCAAGTTCACATGTATATACCGCCATTGATCCCCAGGACCTGGCCAGTCATATAACTGGAGTCTGGAGACAGAAGAAAAGAAACAACCGATGCGACCTCGGAAGGATGACCGAATCGCTGCATTGGAATCTTTTCCCTGTATTCTTTGGTATTTATATCATCAGTCATATCTGTTTCAATAAAACCGGGAGCGACAGCATTTACAAGCACATTTCTTTTTGCACACTCCTGGGAGAGCGCCTTTACCGCACCTATCAATCCAGCCTTTGCGGCCGAATAATGCACCTGGCCCGGAAGCCCGGTCTGTCCGGAGGTTGAAGATACGACCACTATTCTTCCCTGCCTGCTCAGAACCATCTGCTTTACAACCGGTTTAACCACAGTGTAAAAACTGCGCAGATTGGTGTCTATAATCTCATCCCAGTGATTCTCCTCCATAAACACCAGCAGCTCATCCCTGCGTATCCCCGCACTCAGCACAAGCCCCCAGACAGTATTTCTGTTTAGTAAATCTTCAATTGCAGAAGCAGTCTCACTGCGGTTCGTAATATCAAAACGGCACAGCTCAGCACTGCCTCCCGATCTTTTGATCTCCTCCAGGGTCTTCTCTGCCTCGGCAGTGTTCTGACGGTAGTTTATCAGTACATGATATCCATCCTGTGCGCTGCGTAAACACACCGCCCGTCCAATACCTCTCCCTCCCCCGATCACCAGGACTGCTTTCTTCATAATTAACCCGAACTTAAAAAAAAGGAATTTTATCTGTACAGAGCAGAAATGATAAAAGATCTGCACTTCAGGTACGTTTAAAAACTGGTAAATGGGGAACCTATTATCAAGAATAAATAGAAAACAAAAACCGGAGAAATTAACCCAGATTCGCTCCCTGCCTTAAAAGCTCAACCTGAACATCTTCAGGTTTAACCAGACTGACTTTACCCGCCTTTGCTGCCAGGGCTGCACACACGCCTGCAGCGTGCCCCGTAGCCATTGCCACCGGCATCACCCTGTATGATGAGTGTGCTTCGTGAGTCCCGGAAATACAGCGTCCTCCGGTAAGAATATCATCACAACCCAGAGGTTTGAGACACCTGAGGGGAATATCGTAGGCCTCACCCGGAGGAACCCGCTCCATACGGGTACCCTTTCCCCTGGGATTATGAATATCGAGGGGATAAGCACTGCGCGCTATCACATCATCAAATCTTCTGGCCTCTATTATATCCTCTCCCTTAAGGACATATTCTCCCATTATCCTGCGGGTCTCTCTGATTCCAACCTGAACACCAGTCTGTACCATATAGGAGTTCTCAAAACCGGGAACCCATTTTCTCAAAAATTCAGAAACCTCATGCGCCTGTTTCCTGTTCTCCCACTCCGAAACAGTCAGATCGAAAACATCGACCGCCAATCCCCCCACCCTTGTACTGTTTACGCTTATCTCCTCTTCATGAGGAGTTGCGAACATGAGAAGATCTTCTCTTGGAAACTTCAATTTCCCTTCAGCAGTCGCCTTCTCGATCAGATCCCATAATCCGAAAACCCCATACCACTGTTCAGGATGTTTCCGCACATACTCGGCAAATGCAGGCCGATGAAAGCCTACCATCCTGAAATAAAGCGTCATCGGCTGCACCAGCCCATCAGTTTCACGCCCTATCTTATAGGGCGCCCCGGCCAGATGCGCCACATCACCGTCACCGGTGCAATCCACAATACAGCGGGCACGAATCGCGATGGGTCCGGATTTTGTCATGAAAAAAACCGTGGAAAAATCATCCTCCTTTGAGTAGGAGAACGCAAAGGAGTGCAGTAACACACGGACATTGGACTCATCGAGCATACTCAAAGCTGTGCTCTTAAGAATTTCCGGATCAAAAGGCATCACATACCCGGTTTCAAAGGAAGGAAGAACTGCACCACCGTTCTCAATCAGCCGGTTCACCAGATCCAGAAGCACTCCGGCAATTACCCTGGAACCCTCACCATGATCAGAAGGGAACAGGTTTGATTTACCGGGTTTGCGAAAAGTAAACTCCTGGGTATGGGCTGACATAAAAGGCATCACCAGTGCCACAGTAGCAGCACCACCGAGAAATCCATACCTTTCTGCCAGTATCACCTCACTGCCTGCT
>DAOTAZ010000376.1:0-3697 GCA_035382965.1 Chitinispirillaceae bacterium
CTTGGTTTGGTCGCCATGAGTCCTCCTTTACTGTATAGGTTGCTTCCAAGGGAGATTATTCAGGGAAAAAAGAGAATAGCAAAAATCGGGGCAGTTTTGAGTCGAAGATTCACCTTTGGGGTGACCTTACCCCGGAGGTAACTTTTGTGTCAAGGCTAATTCACTGTTTCATCTCTGGGGTAGGGACCTCAGAGGTGAAATTGTGAATTAAAGTCGTTAAACCACTGGCCAACCTGCAATGGCCTATGTCACAGTGCCACTTCGCAGGTAGGGAAGATTTCGCCTTTTTATGGTGACCTATTGACTCAGTCAAAAAGTCACCTCTGGGGTGAGAGTTTCACAGAGGGAAAATCACCTCAGAGATGAAATATTGCTTCAAGGCCCTATGTCACTGCGTTACCTCCGGGGTAAAATGAAGAAACTCACAACCCCAGTTTCATTATTTCATTCGCGAGATAAAATTAAGATACTTGACCCATCAAATTCACATCTTTACTATATCTACAATTCCCCCTCCCCTTAACAACTTGGAATCAAAAATCCATCTCACTCCTTCAGGCGATTATATTATCTTCATACCTTAAAGCTTTTAACCAAAAACGTTCTCTCTAAATTATTCGTTTTCCCTCTTTTTTTTCGTTTATATCCGTTGGTCTAAAAACAAACTGATCTGTTTCAGGTGGGATAATTATGAAGATTCCAGGAATTTTCCTTCTCCTGATAATCTCTTCCTCTGTAGCCGAAATAATAATTTCTGAAATTTTCAGAGATCCTGAAGGGCCGGAAACTGCCCTGGGTGCAGGGAAAAGCCACGAGTTTATCGAAATCTTCAATTATGGTGATGACACCTTTTTTATCGACAGTCTGTTTCTGACCGATGGGGGTGAGGCAGACTCGATTATACCCTGGAATAAACCTCTGCCTCAGCATCTTCATCAGACAATCTCCTCCCGGTTTCTCCTGCCATCTCAGATTGCACTTATTCTGGATCAGGATTATTCTGATGCAATAGCACAAGACCCCTCCTGCAGACTTCCTGTTTCGGATTCGGCTCTGCTGCTTATGTGTGGTGATGCGGAACTGGGGGGAAACGGACTTTCCGCAAGTGAAGGAGTGATGATTTACAAGGGAACCAGAAATACTATAAATTCAGTGATCTGTTATATATCTGATTCATATCCTGATGATGGCAAAATCTCCTTTTCATCTCCTCCAAACAAAGAGGGGATCTCAATCGTTCCGGTTTCATTTCTTTTTGACACAATTCTGTATGATTACTGCAGGACTGAAATCTCTCCGGGCTGCTTTGAACTGATGAAGTCCGGATGGATTGTGGATTGGAGATTTAAAGATCCCGATCCTTCCGGTGGTGCAGTAACATGTGAAATCAAATGCTTAAAACCGGGAGGATCCCTGAAGATGCAGGAATGGGTTCTGGAGGCAGATTCTTCAGGGAAAAGAAAGGTCATTGACAGTGGAAAAATTAAATCTGGAAAGGGACCTGCCGGTATCCAGTGCCAGTTTGTACCTGGCAATTTCAACTTGACATTTACATTTGGCGGCATTAAGTGGCCAATTGATCTGTCAAAAGTCTTCGCACCGGTATCATCTGTAAAAATAAATGAGATTTTTCCAAGGGCCGTCGATGATGAACCGGAGTGGTTTGAACTGGTGAATCTCTCATCGATGACAGTGAATCTTTCCGGATGGGTTTACGGGAACAACGAAAGCACTGCTCTTCTGAGCCAAAATGATATGTTTCTGGGACCCGGTAATTTCATTGTGGTCACAAAAGACAAAAAAAAGCTCTGTACCCGTTATCCGGGATTGAATAATGTTTTCCAGCCGCCGGTCTGGCATACTCTTGGTAATTTCAGCGATACTCTCTTTCTGCAGAGTGGATCTGGACTTCAGGGGGATATGGTCTGTTATGAAAGCGGGTGGTTTACAAAGTGGGAAAACCGGTCGCTTGAGAGGGCTGCTCCTGAGCTTGATGGCTGCTCGCAGGAATCCTGGAGTGTTTCCGGACAGTCTTCTCCGGGTATGCCCAATAAGGCTCTGTTCTGGCGTAACACCGAAAGACCATCGATGGAAATAGGGCCGATCCCCTTTACTCCCGATGGTGATATGAAGAATGATCTGCTCGAGATAACGATGAATGTTCCGTCATCGAAAACATTTACTTTATCAATATACAGTTTTGACGGGAGGAAGGTTCGTGAGTTCACCGGGCCGGTAAGGGAGAAGTATCTCTGGGACGGGAGAGGAGATGATGGAAGAGAGGTGGTCACAGGACCATTCTTTGTTATTGCGCGTATCAAGACATCCGGACAAACCGTTATGCTGAGAAAAAAAGGATTGTTATGGCGGTAGCCGGGATAATACTTCTGCTTTTCGCTTGTGCATGTGCCATGGGCCCCTCAGATCCTTTTCCTGTCGGGTACTCTATGGGAAATCTGAATACTATTATCAGTGATGACGGGATTGGGGGAAGACAGCCCTGGGTTCCGGCTGCTGTTATCAGGCGTAATATTGGCCTTATCCTGGCGGCTGGAGCGGTTTCTTACTATGACATGATGGATAATATCAGGGACAGGGGAATCTACAGGGCTGCTCTGGGGGTTTCATACGCCGGACCGGTATTTAAATGCAAAGGAGCTTTTTCCCAGTTTGATGCTTTCCGGATGTTCTTCAGTCAGGATGGATATTTTTCGGCAGGGTTGGGTGGGGTAAGCCTGGAGATAACAGGACATCGTATCGGGTTGCGGGGGAAAAGAGAGGAAGTAAAGACTATTGGTGAATTGGGTGCATCTGTATGGCTGCCTTTCAGGTATGCTTCTTTGTTTCTTGGAGTCGGACATGTGGTTGTAAAGGAAAGCCGGAACGGATCCGACCCGCCTTTACTGATAAAAGGAAGCATGCACACTGTAGGAAACAGATTCGGTGCTCAGGGTGTATTGATTGAAGTGACTCCTTCAAAAAGAAAACCTGTAAGGTTTTTAATAGGTGAAGAGTATCGGCTTTTCAGATGGTTAGGAGTACATGCTGCAGTGGGGAGTAATCCTGTGATGATTTCGCTGGGGGTTGTAGCGGAGTGGAAAAAGGCAGGAGCGGCACTGTCCTTTGTTAATCATCCTGAACTGGGATGGTCAAAAGGGTTTTATACGGAATATGTAGCCGGCAGATTCAGTGAAATGCGGAAAAAAATAATAAGTCACTGAAGAAAATCCTTCTTGCGCCTGGGGGAATGTTATGAGAAAATAAAAAAAAAGAATATTACTTCCGGAAAAGGAGAGTGTCTCTTATAATGGCCCCCAGAAAAAAACTCTTTGTACTCGACACCAATGTAATGCTTCATGACAGTTCATGTATCTATCAGTTTGACGAACACGACATTGTGATTCCGATTACTGTGCTGGAGGAACTCGAAAAATTCAAAAAAGGAAATGGTACTCTTAATTTCCATGCGCGTGAAACCCTGCGCGCACTTGACAGTCTCAGTGAGGATCGCATATTTAATGGTGGTCTGCCTATTGGTCCGGGAAAGGGAAAAATATCAATAAAGCTCGATCGTGAATTTCACAAAGACCTCTCTGTTAATTTTAACCCCGGTTACCCTGATCATCGCATACTTAACACTGCTTATATTCTTGCAGGACAGCAGCGTTCCCGTCAGGTAATTCTGGTTACCAAAGAT
>DAOTAZ010000377.1:0-3683 GCA_035382965.1 Chitinispirillaceae bacterium
AGAACCGGTTTATCCTTGACTTTTGAATAGCGGGATTCATCTTTACAGAGTTCATGCACAATCAAACCGTAATCTTCATCACCGAAACCCGGAAATCCCATTTCCGGAAAAATCTCACCTAACCATCGGCATCGCATTATATAATCCTGCACCTCATTGTCCCATCCTGCAAGAGGCAGCTTTCTCTTGATGATATTCTCAGCCAGAACCTCTCCCGCTTTTTCAGGATCAGCATTCTGGTCGACCTTTTCATCGATTGTAACCCCCAGACAAACTGTTCTGGTCCGGGATTCAACCACCTGATTAATGCTGTTCCATACCAGTTCAGTTTCTATTACAATGTCATCCGGGAACAGCTCCTCAAGCCACTCCTCCCTGACTCCACACGCAAGTGTCAATACGGTCCGGGGTGTGGACTGGCTTTTTGATTTCAATTCATTAACAGATGCGGCAACCAGAAGACGCGATCCTCTGGCCAGGCTCTCTTTACTCAGCTCTCCCCTGCGATTATTACTCAGTTCGCACAAAAGTGTTCCCTGATCTCTTCTCCTGGCAAGCCTGTCTGAATATGCCGCAAGTATAGCGATAGAAAGAGACTGTGAACCAGATACCATATTGCGTGTATGCATTCCCTTTTTCCTGCATATCCGCAGAAAATAAGCCTCTGTACGCAATATCTGCTGTACCGATGAAATGTTGACATTCCATTTTCTGCACAACCCGGGATCAAACCCTGATTCCGCAACTCTGCTAATCACATACTCCATCAGCGCGAAATCAGATCCTTCACATTGTTTAAGAATTTCATCCGGCACATCAGGTACCCCGGAAAAAGCAGGCCTCTCCGAGAGAATCGCACAGGCAAGCGCGCCCTTTCTGACAACACCCCTGTTATATGATTCAAGCAGCAGCGCAGAGAGACGCGGGTGCATGGGGAACTCTCCGAGTCTTTTCCCCTTTTCTGTGATCTTTCCCTCTTTGTCAACAGCACCAATCTGCTTGAGAAATTCAGTAGCGGCTTTTATCGATTGATCCTCCGGAGATTCTATCCAGGGGAAAGAAGAGGGCTCAGAAAAACCGAGCATTTTTAGTTGTAAAACAGTTTCTGCCAGATCAACCCTGAATATTTCAGGTTGTGTTCTCCGGGAACGGGACCTCTGGTCAGCCTGGCTCCATAAGCGGATACATATTCCCGGAGCTTCCCTTCCTGCCCTTCCTGAGCGCTGTGCCGCAGAATCGAGTGCTATTTTCTCCACATACAGAGTATTAAACCCGCGCACCGGATCATAGCGATTGATTCGTGCAAGTCCGCTGTCAATCACATGGCGTACACCGGGAATTGTCAGTGATGTCTCCGCGATATTGGTAGCGACTATGATTTTTCTTCTGGTACGCTGCTCCATCACCTGACGCTGGCGGTCAGAGGGAAGATCTCCGTAAAGCATCGATATCTCAACAGGTTCTCCGAATCTCACCTCCTGAAGAGACGAAACAGTTTTTCGTATTTCGTAAACACCTGGCATGAAGACAAGAATATCTCCCTCGGCACCACTTTTCACCAGTTGTAAAGCGGCTCCCGCAGCAAGATCCCAGGGTTTTCCCTGTTCACCCGGAAAGTATAGAATTGACACAGGAAAAGTCCTGCCCTCTGAATTGATAACCGATGCCCCGGGCAGGTATTCAACAATCGGTCCGGTTTCAAGAGTAGCTGACATCACCACCAGTTTCAGATCCGGTCTTGATGTTTCCTGAAGGGTGCGTATCAGGGCAAGCCCCAGATCTACTGTCAGGCTGCGCTCATGAAACTCATCAAAGATCACGACCGAAACGCCTGAGAGATTCCTGTCAGAGAGCAGCATTCTCGGAAGAATTCCTTCGGTTATAAACCTTATCCTTGTGCTCTCACTTGTGACAGTCTCGAATCTTGTCTGAAAGCCGATTTCCTGTCCCGGTTCGCTCCCCCGCTCGAAAGCCACTCTTGTTGCCAGCATCCTGGCAGCCAGTCTTCGCGGCTGGAGCACAAGAATTGTACCATCAACATTTCCTGAATCCAGCAATATCTGAGGAACCTGGGTTGATTTTCCGGAACCGGTCGGGGCTTTTATAATAAGACGATTACCATCAGCCAGTGCGCCGATTATTCTATCGCGATACTCCAGAACGGGTAAAGACATTCATTATAACCCTTCGGGGAACAGTTGTGCAGATTGTATAAAAATAGCACCTGTTTGAGCAATGCTACAAGTGATAATAAACTCATCCCGGGTAGTTCTTTAAAAACTTTATTCCCGCAGCCTTTATATCAACTGCTCTGAAAACCCATGCTTTTATTATCCCGCGGTCATGAATGGTGAAAAGAGGTTTTATCTCCGAAGGGAAAGGTAAAAAAGAGAAGGTTGTTCCAGACCTGCTGAATATGTAAAAATCACATTCATCATAACTATAATCTTTGAAACCATATCTTATAAAGACAAGATCCACATTTTCAGGTTTTCGCAACCAGGATCCGGAGTAATTGTGGAAGATACGGATACGAGTTTCAGCACCACACTCATTTTGATATTCCCTGACAATTTTCTTCCCGGCAAGCATCACTTCCTCACCCCACCCGGTACACCAGGGAGGAACCTGACCATAAGCAGGGCTGTTGTTGAAATCCTCAGACATATTTGACCAGAAAGGTCTGAATGTCACCGGAACCGGACTGAAAGGCAATACTTCTATCAACAACAATAGTAATCCTGCTGTGATAACAGATTTTTTAATTTCAGGTTTCAATTTCAATGAAGCAATGTCGATGATACCAGCTATAAGGAACAGATAAAGGAACAGGTTTATGTACCGGGGAAGAAGCGGAATCTGAAAAGCACCAAACAGCAGTATAGCTGCCATGGAAGCTATAGCCAAAAGATCAACATAAACCCGGCTTGCATTATTTACCGGATTTCTTTTTCTTATGGCTGATATACTCCAGAAGATAAGTGAACCAAGCAGAATCACTGATGGAAACGCGTTTACAAAAGTTGCACAGGCCCAGGCCACTGAAGCCGCCGTATGGCCGGCGATTGTCTTTGCTCCATAAGAGAGACAGACCCCGTTAAATGTGATCTGCGGTTTGTAAAAACCCTCCGACACCGGAATAAGCGGATATACTCGAGCTGTTATCAGAAATGTAGCAGCTATGCCGGTAATTGTTACCATCACAAGGAGTCCGGCTTTCAGAAATCTGAGGGATTAAACCAGACGATAATGCTGCAATACAGGAATATTTCTGTGGGGTTTTCCTGCAATATATCTGTACAACATGGAGAAAACTGCAATGGATACAATAAGAACTAAAACCGATATCCAGAAAAGATAATATTCAATAGATGAAGAAGGGTCACGGAGGTTTATTCTTCCATTTATAATTCTTATCAATGGCCACAATACCGACAGGAACGGTTGAAAGATCATAGCAGCTAAATTTTCGGCAGGGATATCACCTTTGCGGAAAACTATTACTATTGAATGTGATACCACAAACACAGATACTGCTGATGCCACAGAGATTACAGATGCTTTAAACGCTGAAAATATTTTCTCTGTCAGTTTTCCACTAAATGCAGTCAGCTTTACAGAAAGCATAACAGTGCAAATAATAAGAACTGGTGATGCGATCAGTTTTTCCTGTGCTGCCAGTG
>DAOTAZ010000378.1:0-3660 GCA_035382965.1 Chitinispirillaceae bacterium
AACTCAGCAGAATGAACAACAAGCTTGAAGATTGTGTAAGGGAGAGGACAAAACAACTGCAGCAGAAAAACAGGATTCTGCAGATGCTTATTGAGGATGCTGATATCACAGAAATCCTGAAGGTTGTTTGTACTGCGATTTCTGAACAATTTTCATTATCTCCTGTTTTTATTCATGTCCCGTTTCTCAACAGGATGATTTCGGATAAATCTGTAGAGCCTTCAGAAAAGCTTCTGCCTTTCCTTAAAGAATATGAAGGACAAAAAACTGAAATCGTTAATAATTCGGGTATCTGTATTCCACTGGTGAAAAACAATCTTGTTCTTGGAACAATTCTCATTGAAAATGGCCGGAAAATAAAAGAATTGAAGCTGTCTGATGAGCAGAGGGGTTTTATATCGGTTGCGACACTCTGCCTGATGCAGGCATGGAATCTTCTCAAAGTAGATGAAATGATGAATGAATTGAATAATGATATGAAAATGTAAATGAACGGCAGTCATTTTGACAGATTTGATACTGTGAAATCAGCAGTAAAAACTTTTGCAAACAATAACCCGGAATAACAAACAGGTTTATGTCAGATATCCTTTATAATCCTGCTTACAATGAAGATGATGAGCTTGAATCATTTCTTGAAATGGTTGAAAAGCAACTCTCCATGATTGAAGTTCAGGAGCTGGTAGATGGTATTACCGGCGATGATCTTAAAAAGAAAGGTTATGTTGGTGATAAGAACCTTGAATTCAAGAAACCATTGTCATTTGATAAGAAAACAGAACATGGAATCGAGATTGAAGAGTCAATTGTTTTCAGCCAGAGGAACAATACCGATATATCTGAAGCCGGTCTGGATACTATTCAATACCTGCCGGACATCGCTCCCGGAACACTTATTGGTCATTTAACTATTCCTTCAGGAAAAAGTGGATCAGATTCCAGGGTGATTTCACTTTTTTGCAGTGATACTTACATGACCAAGTCCAACATCGATGTTGGAATCAACGGAGACAAACTCATATTTACTTCAAAAATCAAGGGAAAAGTTGTTCTCCTCAATTCTGTCCCATATGTTATTCCAAGTGACAAAGACGGTTACTTTCTTATTAAGACCTCTCCTGATAACATGCGGGCTGCTATTGATTTATATCCGGCAAGGGGAGATGGGAAATTTGTTACATTTGAGGAAGTCCTGAATGAACTGGAAAGAAAGGGAATAACCAGAGGGGTTAAACAAACGTCCATTAAAGAATATGTTGAGCAGGTTCAGAATACCAAAACTGAGGTGCTGGATATGGTAATTGCTGAAGGGAAGGAACCTGTCAATGGACAGGATGCCCAGATAGAGTATCTCTTTCCCAATGCAGATACAGCCTTTAATTTCAGAATTCTGCCTAATGGAAGGGTTGATTACCGCAGGAAAGCGGAAATACCTGTAATAAAGAAAGGTAGTGTGCTGGTCAGGATAGGTTTGCCTTCCAAAGGCCAGGATGGTTTTGACATATCAGGAAAGGTATTGAAGGCAACTGACGGGCGGGTTCCGATTCTTTTCCCTGGTGAAAATGTCACAGTCTCCAAGGATGAAAGAGAATTTATTGCTGAATGTGACGGGCAGATCTCACTTAACGGAAAAGTCCTGAGTGTTTACAGACATTATCTGGTTGATGGTGATGTGGATTTTGAAAGAGGGAATATTGAATTCGATGGTAATATTACCATAAAGGGTTCAGTGCTTGAAGGTGCAACTGTAAAAGCCAGCGGCAGTGTGATAATAATGAAAAATATAGAATCGGCCAATGTTTATGCCGGATGTGATGTTAAGGTCGTTGGTGGAATATTCAACAGAAACAGAGATTCGATAGTGGTATGCGGAAGGAATCTGGAAGTTTACCATTTACAGAACGCGAAACTTGAAGTTCAGGGAGATATTCACGTCGGGTCTTCCTGTATCCATAGCACGGTTTACTGCAACGGAAAGATGTATGTGCAAAACCAGAAAGGCGTAATAGTCGGAGGTGTTATTAACGTACTGGGCGGAGTCGATGCTAAAAATATCGGGACCGAAATGGGAGTTAAAACTGAAATTATCGTCGGAAACGACTATCTTGTTCAAAAAACGATCTCTGAATTCAGAAAAACTCTTGATATTTACAAGGACAACCTTGAGAAGATAGACAGAGTACTTTTGCCTTTAATGAGACTGATAAAGAACAAGCTTGCTATGAGTCTGGAAAAAAAGAACAGGCTTGCGATTGTTCTGGAAAAGCGGAAGAAGATCCTGAAGAATAAAGAGATGATGGAGTGGAAACTTCAGGACATCGAGGGACGTATCACAGCGGATATTAAAGCGACAATAAAGGTAAGAGAGGTACTTTCACCCGATGTGGTGATCAGGATAAAAGATCGGTCCAAAAAGATTCATACTCCCTGCCATAATGTAACTGTTTATTATGACAAGGGGAAAAAGGAACTGGAAACAGGTCCTTACTGATCATTGAAATTAATCTGATCAGGATGATTATTGGTTTAAACTTGAGAAATGCCTGATGTGGAATTGTTGCGCAACTGAATAGATAGTGAAGCCTTGTTTAATTTTGATAAATCAATGATGAAAAAGCAGAAAAAAAGGGGATGCGTTTGATGCATCCCTTCTGTTGATGATACCCGCAGCTTATCAGTAAACTAGATTTACTCGAACCACCAGTAAATATAGTAGTGAAGAGTTACGACAGGTCCATTAGCTCTTTGCTCCCAGAAATGCACCCGGTTCTTTTTTACCACAGTGGGAATGGCGTTAGGTGTACCAATATCCCATTTTTTGTTTGCCGATAGTGAACCTGATGCACCGATAGAAACGGTATCTTTAGCATTGACCAATGATCCGACATGTATTTCGAGCACATTTTCATCCCACAGGACATCATTAGCGCTGCCATCATCATCTTCATATAACATGTACCAGCAGATAAACTTTTCATCTTGTTTAAACTCACTGATAACTCCAAACTTTTCCATCACCATCACTGTCGGGATCTCTCGGACTTGTACGGATGGTATCGGGACTTCCTGATGCAACCCATCCATTAAATCTCCTGATAATTTGAAATTCCATCATTGTCAAAATCATGGTTTTGTTTGGAGCTGTTATAATCATCGTAGATACCATACATCTTTGCGACAGCATTGGAAACCGAATCCCTGTTGTCATCACCGGAATAGGAGACAAACACAAGATCTCCGGTACGGATCACAACACTGTCGGGACCGCTCGATGGTCCCATCCGAACCTCAAAAATACTCCCTTATCCGTAATTTTACTTTACAATAATCTTCAATGCCCTGCTGCCGCTTGTGGCCAGGTAAATTCCTTTATTTAAACCTGACAGATTGATCCGGGACACTCCCTTTACAACTTCAGATTTACGAATTATACGGCCTGAAAGATTCACAAGGTAAATATCATCTGTGTTGTTTGACACTATCATATTCCCAGTACGATATATCTGTCTTGTGCTGTTAAGATACCCGGCGGCATGCTTAACAGGGCTTGTGCCCTCCGGTTCGCCATAGATAAGACCCCTTCCCACAGTACTCATGTAAACGCGGCCGTATACATTGAAATCACCGACAACAAAGTTTCCGTTCCCGGGTCCTCCAAAC
>DAOTAZ010000379.1:0-3632 GCA_035382965.1 Chitinispirillaceae bacterium
CAAATGCATTATCTCCAATGCTGGTGGTTCAGTTATCAGTAGTGAGGCAGTGCTGAAAGTCATTTTACTGCCTGAGATTACTTCTCAGCCTGAGGATATAGCTGCTCGTGATGGTGATACAGTAACATTCAGTATTACTGCAACGGGAACTGCTCCACTTAGATATAAATGGCTTAAAAATGGTATAGACTCAATAAGTGCGTCCTCTTCTGTTACACTAAATGGAATAAAATTTGACGATGATGGCTCATTTTTCATCTGTGAGTTGACAAATACAGCTACAGATTTAGCTAAAACTGTCATCAGGAGTGACACTGCCTATCTCACAGTTGCCCCTGCTCCTCCTCTAATCACAGAGCAACCTCAGCATGTTACTGTTGAAGAGGGTAAGAATGCGGTTTTCAGGATAAAAGTCACCGGCACCCCTCCATTCGCATATTCATGGTATAAAGATGGAGGTACTGAAGTAAGTGACGCGGATTCTCTCGTTGTAAAAGACGTTACAAAGAGCGACAGCGGCACCTCTTTTATATGCGTAGTTGTGAATAGCGCCGGTGCAGTTACAAGTGATACAGCAATTCTGCATGTGGGAAACGTCGAACCTAAGATCAATAAGAATCCCACTGATTATGAAATTCACGAAGGCGGGACCGCTGTATTTACAGCTAAAGCGACCGGCACTGCAGAACTGATTTACACCTGGTATTTGAAAGAAACCGGAGACAGTGTCGGATCAGGAGACACTCTGAAACTGAAGAATGTGTCCAAATCAGACAGCGGTAATGTTTATTACTGTGTAATCAGAAATAAAGAGGGTCAGGCTGAAACGGAACCTGCGGTTCTGCATGTTCTTGACGCACTCGCGGCACCGGAAATCACGCTTCATCCTGTTTCCCAGGCGAAGTACGTTGGTGACAGTGTAACTTTTTCAGTCAATGCCACAGGTAATCCAGCTCCGGAGTATCAGTGGTATAAAAATGGTCTGCCTGTAACCGGGCAGACAGGTAAAAGCCTGAAATTGACCAATATCAAGCTGTCAGATGACAGTTCAAAGATTTATTGTGTTGTGTACAACTCAGAAGATTCGGTTTTCAGTGATACTGCTATTCTTACCATCATTCCACCACCCATAGCAGGTTTTTCCGTAGAACCGATTGCCGGATTTGTTCCACTGACTGTCTCATTTGCAGACACATCACAGGGAGAGATTACTTCGCGAAAGTGGTATTTTGGTGATGGTGACAGCAGCACACAGAGGAATCCTAAACATGTCTATGAAACAGCCGGCAAATTCCAGGTAAAGCTGGTTGTGACCAATCCCTCGGGAAAAGATTCAACATCTGATACCATAACAGTATTTGCTGAGGGTGCCAACCCTGTAGTCATTACTGCAAGTTATCTGAAAGACAGAGATATCAGAATTGTACTGAAGAATCTAAGTGCCATAGAAGATGCTTTTCCTTCAGCCTGGGTTGATTCTCTCGGTATCTGGGTGGAGGAGGAAAAACTCCCCACTTCCCCATCCACATCGGTACGCTTGAAAGCTTACAGCAAAAAGAAACTGATTGATGCGGGAGATTCCTTTGTCGATACTCTGACTCTTCCCGATGATGGCGATCTTTACGGCTTGATGAATGCCCTTATCTTTCTGGACAGAAGCAATTCCGAATTTGACTCCCTAAATGGCTGCATGGTTTTCATGAAGGATACCATACACCCGGATAATCCGCTGTCTATCTCAGGATCACATCTGGGAGGCGATTCAGCTCAGATCAGGTTTGGCAATGTATCTTCTATCGATGATGAAAAGGCAGATTCGATCGGATTCTGGTACGGCACAGATACCTCTTCTCTCTCCTTCAGTAGTTCGAATTCACAATGGTTCTCAGTTGATGAGATAACCGGAGAATCACAGTATGCATTCAAAATCAGTGATGAATTATTCAATGAAGAAGCTGTTGAGATCTGGTTAGCAGTGGTGATAAAGGGGACAAATGGTCTGCTTAGCCCTGTTGTCAAATCATCTTTCAGCACCTCGATCATATCAGTTGACAATCCGATCATTCTAAGTGCAGTCGCGCTCAGTGCAAGCAGGATAATGCTTAGCTGGCCGAAAATCGATGATCAGGAGGTAACCCGTATCCGTCTCTGGAAGGGAGAAAAAGCAGTTCCGGATGGTCCCGTAATTCCCACAGGTTTTGATTCAGTCGGGGTTTCACCATCGGATACAATTTACATTTTCACAAGTCTGAAGAGTGAAACAAGGTATTATTTCGGTGCACAAGTATTTAAAGACGGGAAATGGTCACCCGTTACATCAAATGCCCGCGCCAGCGCGGTTACACTTGAACCATCAGACACAACCAGGGTTGAAAACTGTATCCGGCTCGATCCCCCGGTCTTTGATACCCTCTCTGCCACAATCAGTCTCTCCTGGTGTCTTGATTCCTCCTGTTACATGGATGATCTGGACGTTGGAATCTCTTATTCCAATGTCCATTTTCCGGAACTTAAGCTTTACATCGGACAAATCGTTGAGGTTACATCAGAATGCCAGAGTGTGGTCCTTAAGCTGAAGGAAAACACCTCGATATTGTTTGATACTACTTACTACATTGAGCTTTGGCTGCGTAAGACCGATGGTGAGTGGTCAAATCCGACTGAACTCTCAAAGGCTGTAGTGAGGACACTTCCCTTTACCAGGGAGATTGTGACCTTTTTCCGTCCTGGAGAGGACACTGTAAAGGCTTTTAACAGTACGGTTGTACTATGGAAAGATAAGAGTTTCCCCAGTACAGCTCTGACCACAGATACCATTGCTGTTTTTAAACCGGGCAGATCCTATAAGGGCATGATACCTGTAGGTACTGGCTTCAGTTTCATGAAGAAACAGCCAACTCCGGCTTTCTTTGTCGGACTGCGTTACACGGAACTTCCTAAGGGATACAGTGCCGATGATGTGCGGATTTATCGTGACAACGGTTCAACGCTGATATTAGAGCATGGTACAATTGTGGATTCCAATTCTAAAACCTTAGCGGTCAAAACATCGGACCTGCGCTATCCTTTCATACTCCTGATAGACACTATGCCTCCTGTTGTCACTTTCAGGGACACAGGCTCTATCGCAGAAAGTGAACGCACTCTCAGGGATACTATAGGTCTTGAAGACAACATCAGCAATCTTTACTGGAAATATATTTATGGTAAAGGTAACGAGGCTCCCTCGTATGAGAAACTCGACACCCTTGAAGGTGAAAGTGAAACTATCCGTCTCTCCGTATCTTCTGACCTGAAGGTAATAAGCCAGGATTACGGGCTGAGAGCTTATCTGATTGTCTCTGATGGGGCGCATGTGGATACTTTTAACCTGTCAAGGCGAGTCAGGAGAGATAAATCTGACCCGATCCGCACAACTGCAAAGGAGTGGTATCCGCTCAAAGTTACATCTGAACTTACGTATACCTCACCTGAATCTGTTATCGTAAAACTCCTTGAAAAAGATGTCGAAGAGTACGATAACAGGTATATAAGGATGTTCCGATGGGTTGACGATGGCCGTAACGAGTCAAGCGACAGGTGGGTTGAATACGCAGACTCAAACTCATCCCTGTTTAAATTTATCCCAGGCA
>DAOTAZ010000380.1:0-3631 GCA_035382965.1 Chitinispirillaceae bacterium
TGGATGAGAGGAAATTTCAATTAATACCAGTTTCAGATCAGGAACTCTTTTCAGAGCCGAAACCAGTTCCCGCTGAACCAGGTAATTCTGATTAAGGAAAGCAAGCCTGATAGTGACCTCCGGATAGATAAAATAGTACAATCGGGAGAGAGAGCTTTCCAGGGTTTCGACAGGAAAAGTAAAACCGCTCAGATTTCGAGGGGAAAAATGAGCGGATTACTCGAAGATGAAAAAGGAAGTAATGAAATTATTGATTCCGGATTTGAGAAGCATTTTTCTGTTTGCCCAGTATCTCCTGAAGTGTGATATCGAATATCAGAACTGAGTTGGGAGGAATAACCGGTGGAGCACCGGTAGGACCATAAGCAAGATCCGGTGGCACAAAGAAGCGATATGTAGCGCCCTCACTCATTAACTGAATGCCTTCTGAGATTCCGGGAATTGTGCGCTGCAGATCAAGGGTAGCAGGATTTTCAGCCGTGGTGCTGTCAAACACCGTATTATCGATAAGCATTCCTTTGTAGATTACCCTTACTGAGTCGGTAGCGGTAGGTTTAGGGCCACTGCCTTTCTGAATAACTTTGTACTGCAGACCGCTTTTTGTAACCTGAACCCCCTTCTGTTTTTTATTGTTGGAGAGGAAAGTATCGCTTTCTTTTTTGTTTTTATTGGCGAGTTCTTCCTGCTCTTGCTGCATTTTCCTCTGGACCTCGTCGGCAAAGCTCTTCCGCAGTGAATCTGCAGCAGAAGAATCTATTGGTGATTCTTCTCCTTTCATTGCTTGCTCTACACCGAGAGTGAACTGAGGCATCCGGACTGTTGCTCCGAAGTCTTTGAGCTGCGATCCGACATCACGGCCGATTATATAGCTTAAGCTGTCTGCTCTGTCATTAAATTGAGGTTTGTTTGAGTTTTGACCATTGGCAATGAATGAGAGCAGAAAAATGGTAGTAAAGAAAAATGAATTTCGCACAATCTCCTCCTCTGTTCGGAAAATGTTCTGGATGGCAACAATTAAGAGCGCAATGTGCGAGCCAATTTTTGATAAGTGATTGTGGATAAATATTTTAGGCGTTTTCTTGTTTTTCGGGGTTTCCCCACAGATGAATCTGTGAATTATGACGTTAAGGTTGAAAAAGCCTGTCTTATCTGGCATGTACTTTGAACATTATAGATCACGAGATGTTTCCGCTTTTTGCACTGATGGTTCCAGTAAGAATAAACGTTAAAAACCTTTTTCCCTAACTTAGATCAGAGTAATCACTTAACCAGGAAAATCAAGGTTATGCTGCTGGGCGATTTTTTAAACAGAAGTGCTGAGAGATTTCCCCAAAAAAAAGCTGTAATCAATCTGGGGCGAAGTATCGATTACCAGACTTTATACAGTTCTGCATGCCGCCTCTCAAACGGACTTCTCTCCCGCGGGATGAGCCGTCAGTGCCGGGTGGCTGTTTACCTCGAAAACTCAATTGAATCAGTGATATCTATCTTTGGTATTCTTAAGGCCGGAGGCGTCTTTCTGGTCATTAACCCACAGGTTAAAAGTAAAAAGCTCTCATATATACTGCGGGACTGTTCTGTCTGGGCACTTATAACAGATAAAGTTGGAGCGCAACAGATTATCGATGCACAAGTCAGCAGTCCGGAATTAAAACTCATGCTGGTTTGTGATTACGAAAGAGAATGCCGCCAGGAGAGCTTTTCATCAGAGCAGGTAAAAGGAATTGAAACAGTGATGTTTCAGAGTTTTTTAAACTCTTTTTCTGACCAGGAGCCGCCACGCTCCTGTATTGACATCGATCTGGCATCACTTATGTATACATCCGGTTCAACCGGGGACCCCAAGGGTGTGATGCTTACACATCAGAACATGGTGACTGCTGCCCGTTCAATCACTCAGTATCTGGAAAACCGTCCTGAGGATATTATCCTCAATTATCTCCCGCTCTCTTTTGACTACGGGCTATATCAGGTTCTCATGGGTGTGCTGTTCGGAGGAACAGTTATTTTAGAGAGGGCATTTGTTTATCCATATCAGGCGGTACGCAGAATTCTGGAGGAGAAGGTAACCGGGTTTCCGATTGTGCCGGCGATGGCAGCTTTACTCCTTCAGTTGCGGGATCTTGAAAGCTATGATTTTTCCCATGTCAGATATCTTTCAAATACCGGCCAGGCACTTCCGCCTTTGCATATAGACGGTCTTCAGAGAGCTTTTAAAAATGCCAGGATATACTCGATGTATGGCTTGACAGAGTGCAAAAGAGTCTCCTACCTTCCGCCTTCGGAATTGTCCCGTCGTCCTCTTTCAGTTGGAAAGGCAATTCCAAACACAGAGGTCTGGCTTATCGATGAATCCGGGAACCGGATCACCGAACCCTGGACAGTAGGGGAGCTTGTGATAAGGGGGGCACATGTGATGAAGGGGTACTGGGGAAAGGAAGAGGAAACCGCAGCAGTACTTAAACCGGGAACTTATCCTGGTGAAAAAGTACTGTTAAGCGGAGATTATTTCAAAATGGATGAAGAGGGGTTTCTTTATTTTGTTTCCCGTAAAGATGATATGATAAAAAGCGGCGGGGAGAGGATAAGTCCCAGGGAGATTGAAGATGTACTTTACGAAATTGATGGTGTCAGCGAAGCCGCTGTCACAGGTGTTCCCGATGAGATACTGGGGTTTGCAGTGAAAGCTTTTGTGGTACTGAAAGAGGGAGTGGATCTTACGGTAGAGCAGATAATGGATTTTTGCAGGCAGAAACTGGAACATTCCAGAATACCTAAAGAGATCGAATTCCGCGATTCTCTTCCAAAATCCTCAAGCGGAAAAGTATGCAAAAGGGAACTAATGTAAAAAATCCGTCCCTGGGTACAATTCAGCGGTTATAGTACAATTATCAATCAGTGTCATGCCTGTAAAACAGGCATCCAGATCTTCAGTTAAGCTTCCGCTTTCTCTTATTCCTGCAGTGCCATTTTCATATTTTCCGACACATTCTTCAAACCCAGAGGTTTTCTTCCCCTTTTTCCCTTAACCAGCAGTTCTCCTGCGCCAATTGAGCGGTTGTAGGGTTTGGTGACTGGAAAAAGCTGCATGTTGACCTGATATACTCTGTCCGGAAGGGTTTCTCTTTGTGCAAGCTCCAGCAGTTCACGTCTAAGATCCCTCAGTCTGTTGCGTATCTCCTCATAAGTGGATTGTGAAATACTGAAGGTAAGTGTTGAAATCTCTCTTGCTTCTTTGGGTACATTCTGGATAGCATCTTTGGCCAGTTCAGAAGAGTTGATCTGGAAATTTGTGATTGCCACATTCATCAAGGAATCAGAGGTGTTAACCAGTTCTCCGGTGCGTTCATAATATCCATCTGCTTTTCTTCTGATGAGTTTCAGCTCTTCAAGAGTATCAATCGCTTTTCTGGCATCAGTTGCCGCAATAGCTGGCTGGAGCATATTCCCCAGTTCTTTGTAGTTGCCGTTGAATGGATAAAAATCGAGTATTTCCCGGATAACAACGAAGTACCATTCACTAAAGAGTTCATACTCCTTGGAGGTTAAAGTTTTCAGTTTGTTCTGTCTCAGGGCAACAAGCTGTTCAAGGTAGAACCTTCGCTCCTCGTGGGTTCTTGCCTGATTGAAG
>DAOTAZ010000381.1:0-3621 GCA_035382965.1 Chitinispirillaceae bacterium
GAACAGTTTCAGCAATGGCGAGCCGTCCGTTCTTGCCAAGCAGTTTTGTGAAACGGGAGAACAGCTCTATTTTGTCCTGAACTCTGGAAAGCACAGATCGGCCCACAATACAGTCGAAACGGACTGATTTTCCCGCATTTTTTTTCAGATCGGAATCGAAGCTTTCCCAGTTGGTCAAGATAATCTGCGGTCTTGACAGTGCATCCAGGCGTTCAGCCATCCCACTCAGTGTGGAATAAGCCTTCTGATCATGCACAAGGGCCCATACCCCGCCCTCTGGAGCTCTCCTGAGAGCCTCAAATGTCAAAAGACCCGTACGGGCATTTAGATCCAGCACCAGATCGGTACGTGCAGGAGAGCAGCAGTCAAGCACCTTTTCCCTTATCCTGCCAAGCATCACTCCCCTGCTCCCCAGAGTTCTCTCCAGCCATTTTGCCTGTCCCTGCTTGTCGCTCTCTATGCCAAAAGGTGAGGAATTGTCCTCATCGATCATCGCCTCAAGCTGCGCCTCTTTCCGGCGGTTCACCTGAATGGCTATCTCCTTTTCATAGCCCTGATCGGAAGGCTGATAGAATGTTTTTCCTTGTAAAGATGATGGAAGGTACTGCTGGGCTACCCAGTGATCCCTGTACGCATGAGGATAGAGATAGCCTGCGCCGTGCCCGAATCCCTCCTTATCCCTGGTTGCATCACGGAGATGATTCGGGACATCATCGGATGCCTCCTGGGACACAAGATTGAGCGCATCAAAAAACGCCATGCTGGAATTGCTCTTTGGAGCGGTGCTGAGGTAAAGACAGGCGTGTGCAAGATGATACCTGCCTTCAGGAAGTCCCACATAATCGAATGCCTGTGCCGCACTGACTACAACCTGCAGCGCTTTCGGGTCAGCCATCCCCACATCTTCACACGCAAGAATCATCATCCTTCGGAAAATAAACCTGGGATCCTCCCCTGCGTAGATCATCTTTGCCATCCAGTAAAGCGCCGCATCAGGATCCGAGCCTCTTACCGATTTTATGAATGCTGAAATTGTATCGTAATGCGCATCCCCATCCTTGTCATAAAGCACCGCTATCTGCTGGATCGATTCCTCGGCTATAGCACGGTTGATCCTCACCACCCCGTTTTCATCGGGTCTTGTGGTCTCAACAGCCAGCTCCAGCGCATTGAGCACCGCCCGCGCATCACCATTGGCCACCTTTACAAGATGATCCTCGGCATCCTGCTCCAGATCCACCTTTAAGTTTCCATACCCCCGCTCCTTGTCGTTGAGAGCCTGTCTGATAACCGCCTTGAGATCATTCTCATCGAGAGTCCGGAGCTGGAAAACACGGGATCTGGAAACCAGTGCTTTGTTTACCTCAAAGTAGGGATTTTCAGTTGTGGCGCCAATCAGAATCAGGATTCCATTTTCCACATGCGGCAGGAGCGCATCCTGTTGTGATTTGTTAAACCTGTGCACTTCATCGACAAACAGGATCGTTCTTTTCCCATACATGGCGAGTGTTTTCTGTGCACTGTCGATGGATTCCCTGATCTCCTTAACACCTGCCAATACTGCATTTATGGACAGGAACTGTGCCTTGGTGGTATTGGCGATAATCCGCGCCAGGGTGGTTTTACCCGTCCCCGGGGGGCCGTAGAAGATAAGACTTGAGAGCTGGTCAACCTGGATAGCTCTTCTTAAAAGCCTGCCATCCCCGATTATATGATCCTGCCCGACAAACTCATCAAGAGTCCTGGGACGCATCCTGTCGGCAAGAGGGGCAGTTTTTTTCAGCAGCTCCTCACGGTGCCTTTCAAAAAGATCGAAGTTTTTGGTATCTGGCATAGTTCTTGAAAATAATTAACACGGGTTGTTCTGATCAGGAAAAACACAGATTATATACGGATTAAAGAAACAGAGATTGCACAAGTTTCCTAACCGGGGTCGGTATAGGGATTGAAAGCCTCAATCACAGCGTATCGCGGATAATTCAGGATGACAGATACCGATCGGGAACAGACATGTATGAAAAACAGGATATTGTCACAGAGATCAATCAGACTTACCTGGTTGATTCTTCTGTTTCTGCTCTCCCTGACATGTGTTTTATCTGCCGGACTGTGGCCCTTTAACTTTTTTCCGGTAAACAGCGCAATTTGGAATGAGAGTGATAATTCTCTTTCTTTCAGAAAGCCATCTATTGCATATATCCCAGTACTTCCCTCAAACCTTGACACCCAAAACGGATTCACCATAGAATTAAAAATCAAGCCACTCCACAGGTATCTGCGCACTTTTCCCAGAATTCTCTCCATAGGGACAATCTCTGAAGAGTTGCTCGCTGTCGGGCAGTGGAAATCCGGTATTGTTTTCAGGGCTTTTGACAGTTGCACTGGCGGATACAACGAGATAGGTTACAGGGGAGCGTTTTCAGAGAAGCGGCCTGTACATATTACACTCAGTACCGGTCCTGAGGGTACGGTGATATTCCTTGATGGCAAGGCTGTCAGGAAGGAAAAAAGGCCTCTGTTAAGCAGTAATTCCATTTTGAACGGAACGGTTGTTCTTGCCAATGATTTATCAGGCGACCATCCCTGGAGCGGCGAGTTCTATTATCTGTCTATATCTTCCGGACATTACACTGGTAGAAATCTGTCCGATAGAAAACCAGGTGGAGATAACCTTATCAGAATCGATTTCACCAGAAGAGATGAGTCTTTAACCCCGTCAAATATCACTGAACTTATAGTACCTCAGAGGTTTTCTCCTCCGCATAGAAAAGTTCTTACCCCTTTCTGGGTCGATTTCAGATTGAACAGGCGCTACTTTGCTGATCTGATCCTGAATATTCTGGGATTTATCCCCTCGGGACTTCTTCTTGGGCTCATCTTTCTCCATAGCGGACTCAAACCATGGAAAACTCTGATCTTTACGTTTTTTATCCTGTTCTCAGTTAGCCTCTGCATAGAGCTTTCCCAGGTCACACTTCCCACACGTACATCACAGCTTTCCGACCTGATACTGAACACAACCGGAGGACTGTCAGGAGGTCTTCTTTCACTATGGTTTGACAAGAGAATGAATATATCTGAATACAAGTGAATTACTATTTAGTTTCTGTTCAACGTCGTTCCTGCAAAGCAGGAACCCAATCTTTACAATCAGCAAACCAGAAAGTTTTTTTTCTTAAAGTCACCTTTTGGAGGATTAGGGGACCCGCATAAGGGAGATCCCTTTCACAGCGGACGTAACCCCTTGACAAAATCGCTTGCGGAAGTATGATGCGTGAGAGGGACAGTAACCCGTCCCAGAGGTCTGGCTTTTGATGTCCCCCAGAGAGTTGCCGGAGGAACACTGCGGGAAACGGTTGTGCCGGCCTGTATAACCGCACCATCTCCGATCTCAACCTCAGGAAGAATAACGCAGTGAGGCCCAATAAAAACATTATTGCCGATAACTACTTTTGATTTGAAATCTTTTTTCCTGGGGCCCCAGTAGAAATGGGCAATTATGGAGGTCCCAATACCTATTGTGGTGTTATCACCGATACTTATCGCCTCAGGATGAATCTCATCGATGTAAACATATTGACTTATCCACACATTTTTACCTATCTTTACCCCCCGGAGCCT
>DAOTAZ010000382.1:0-3618 GCA_035382965.1 Chitinispirillaceae bacterium
AGGGGGTATGCAGGGGAAAAATCGGATTTGCTCCTGAGGGAGCTGGCGGGTTTGGCTACGATCCGCTTTTTATTCCTGATGGGTACAGCAGTACTTTTGCCCAGTTGAGTCCTGATGTCAAGAATTCAATAAGTCACCGTGGCAGGGCTCTGTCCGCCCTGAAGGAGAAATTGCATGAGCGTCTCAGATAACGCATCTGCAAGAGAGACTGTTCTTGTAGTAGATGACAATCTGCACACCTCTGCAATTGTAAAGGATTCGGTAATTAAAGCCGGTTTTGAGTGTGTCGTAAGTTCCTGTAGTCAGGATGTTTTGAGGATTGTTGAAGAAGGTAAAGCCGATCTTGTCCTTTTTGATTTTGAGATGGCGGACAGAGATAACTTTTCTTTAATAAAACAGATCAAGAAAACAACGGGTCAGAGTTATCTTCCAGTAATTTTTCTGTCTGTTTCTGAGGTCAGGGACAAAAGAGCAAAACTGGTCTATGCTGATGATTATTTAAAAAAGCCTTTTTCCTGTGATGAGTTTCTCGCATGTATTAAACCATTGTTGAGGATCCGCAGGCTTCAGCGCCAGATCATTCTCTCAAAAGCCGGATACAAGTGTTTATATGAGAATTTTCCCAGCATGTACGTTACAATCGATTCAACACAGACTATTATCGATTGTAACCGTTATTTCTGTAAAACTTTAGGAATGAAAAGAGAGGAGATTGAAGGGGGAAGTATCTTCAGCTTTTTCCGGGAGGACAGAGAGTCACTGGAGGTACTTTTTAACAGTCTTGCTTCTGAAGATTTTGTACCCCTTCTGCATCGTAATTTTCATTTGTCAGGTCCGGATGGCACGCCTTCCTTGATGGTAAAATTGAATGCGATCTATGTTGGTTACTGGCAGGCAAATTCCACCATCATAATCACGATGAATGACATAACCCAGCAGCTTCGTCTTGAGGAAGAGCAGAAGCTGGCAAGAAAACAGCTTTACCGTTCCGCAAGACTGGCATCCATCGGCACTCTGGCCTCCGGTGTTGCGCATGAGATAAATAATCCACTTACTGCGATACTGGGTTTTTCAAGTTCAATACTTGAAAGGATGAAAAACAACGAGCCTGTGGGACAGGATGAACTGCATCAGTACTTGCAGATCATATATTCCGAGGCGCTTCGCTGCAGAGATACTATTGAGAATCTGAGCAGATTTGCCAAGGACAGCGGTATCCAGACTATGAGTGTGATATTGCATGACTGCATCGATGATGCTGTGAAATTACTGCAGCCCAGGGCTGTTAAAACCGGAATAAACATCGTAAATAAGATTTCATCCGACGTAGTGGTAATGGCAGATTCCGCGAGATTGAGCCAGGTTTTTGTAAATCTTCTGTCCAATTGCCTCGATTTTTGCCCATCGGGTTCTGAGGTAATTATTGAGCCCTCAGTTTCACATGATCCCTCAAGGTATTATTGTGTACAGGTTTCCGATAACGGGCCTGGAATAAAACCTGAAGCTCATTCGAAACTCTTTGATCCCTTTTTTACAACAAAAGAGGTTGGAGCAGGAGCGGGATTGGGACTTGCCATTTGCCATAACATAATGGAAGATTATAACGGAAGCATCGAAATAGAGAGTGAACTGTCAAAAGGGACAAAAGTTACACTTGAGATCCCTGTTGAGAAAAAGGTAATGAGCGATGGACAAGGGTAAGATTCTTGTTGTCGACGATGAGGCCTCGCTGCGTCTTTTGCTGAGCAACGAGCTCTCGCGGGCCGGTTACAGTGTGGAGACTGTAGCAGACGGTGAAGCTGCTTTAGAGATACTGCATGAGGGATTTTTTCACATAGTGCTTCTGGATATTGTCATGCCGCGCATGAGCGGCATCGATGTACTCAGGCAGATCAAGCAGGATAACATCCCGGCAGAAGTAATTATCCTTACCGGAAATGCCACACTGGAGAGCGCGATCGAGTGCATGAAGCTTGGTGCGTTTGAATATGTGAGAAAACCCTATTCTCTTAATGAACTGCTGATACAGATAGAACGTGCCATAGCCCACCAGCGTTCACAACTTGATCTGAAGATCCTCCGTGATGAACTCAAGAAAAGCGGCATCGGCGGTAAACTGATTGGCAAAAGTAAACTGATGCAGGAGCTTCAGGAAGTGATTTCCCGCATCGCGCCTACCCAGTCAACCGTCCTTGTTCTGGGAGAGAGTGGAACAGGAAAGGAACTGGTAGCAAGGTCAATTCATGATCAAAGTTTACAAAAGGATAAACCCTTTATTGCGATCAGCTGTTCTTCTTTCTCAGAAACGCTTCTTGAGAGTGAACTTTTCGGATATGAAAAGGGTGCTTTTACCGATGCAAAAACCCAGAAACGCGGCCTGGCGGAAATAGCTGACGGTGGGACTCTGTTTCTTGATGAAGTAGGGGAGATACCGGTCCATTTTCAGGCCAAACTGCTGCGTTTTCTCGAAACAGGTGAAATAAGGCGTGTTGGGGGTACAAAGGATATTTCTCTCGATGTCAGGATAATCTGTGCCACTAACCAGCCGCTGGAAATTCTGGTGGAAAAAAATCAGTTCCGTGCAGATCTTTTTTACCGGCTGAACGTGCTTTCAGTTACAGTTCCGGCACTTAGGGATCGGGTAGACGACATCCCGCTTCTTGTCAATAGTTTTGTCAGCGCGCAGGGTTTTCACAAAGAGTTTACAAAAAGCGCCATGGATGTCCTCAAGGCGTATTCCTGGCCCGGCAATGTGCGGGAGCTTAAAAATGTTGTTGAACGCACCTGCATTCTCTCATCAAAAAGCGAGATTACAGCTTACGACCTCTCATTTCTGAAAACAAAGAAGAGTGAAAATCCTGTTCAGCAGATTCCTGCGGAAAGTGACAGCACAACAGATGTATTGAGTTTAAGTGAGATGGAGCGTAAGCACATTATCCATGTTTTAGGCCTTGTAAATGGACACAGGGGGAAAGCTGCCAGGCTTCTGGAGATAAATCCAAAGACTCTGTATCTTAAAATGAAGGCCTACAATATTGTCTCTGTGTATGAGTGATTTATCCCAGCCCTGAAATTCTTCTGTAGCCCCACTCTACAAGCATCAGCAGCAGAATAACTGTAAGCAGGAACCATGACCGTGATATCCGAAAGCTCTTCAGTGTGGCTTCAGTGCTGGATTCCGGTTTTTCTGAAATCTCCTGTAAAGACATGGTGTCAAGAAGATTGATCTCCCTGCCTAATTCTCTCAGAATAGAGGTGTTCTGAGCTGTAACCATGAACTCGCTTCTGTCTGGTTCTATGAACAGAGAGTCCTTGAAAGTAAAAACCTTTTTTCCCGAAGATGCGCTGCAGGAAAAGAGGTATTCCCCTGGACTAAGTGACGCAATGGTCATGTATTGTTTAGCAGAACCGGTATTTATCAAGGTTAAGGTCGTGTCCATAACCAGCTTACCGTTAAGATCGGAAAAGCTGCAGGTGAGCTTTACCTGAGAGGAGACCGGGATTTCTGAAGGGAATGAGAGGGCGAACTGGATAGTGCCGGTTTGCGTTGATTTATACGGCCATGCATAGAAATGGTTTGAAAGACGTGTAAGGAGCATGTCTTTAAGGGTGGAGATC
>DAOTAZ010000383.1:0-3616 GCA_035382965.1 Chitinispirillaceae bacterium
TGTCAAACGGAAGAAAATTGCTTAGCCACGTGTCCATTTTTTCGGGGCATTTCCAGGGTTTATTGGAAAGCCGGAACTTGTTTTGTGACTTTAAAATGTAATTCTGTTCAGTTCCTGTATTCTATGGTGTTTTGGAATAAAGTGATCTGTTTTAATAACGGTCACTACAGTTAAATCCCTGATCAAACAACCCACTCACTCCACCCTCTTCTCAACCACCAGCTCCCAATAATCCCCCCTCTTCTCCCTGTAAATCACCTTCTGCCCCTCACGCTCGAGTGAGCGGGGGACATTGACGGATGGTTCACCGTCATCGATGAGGACTCTTATTTTGTCTCCGATGTTAAGATCCATCAGGTCTACTGTGATTCTGGCAAAATTCATCGGGCATTCTATTCCACGGTAATCACGGAATATTTCGGATTGTTCTATCTGCATGACTGGTATCTCTCCATGTTAAGGTCTGTTATTGACGGAGTCTGTCCGCAAACAGCGCAAAGAGGATCTCTCTGGACACTGAACTTGTGGAATCTGGAAATATCACCTTGAAAGGTGAGAAATGTATCTGTAAGCAGTGTCCCGACATCGGTGAGAAACTTGATTGCTTCCAGTGCCTGAAGTGTACCGATTATCCCGGCAACAGCTCCGATAATTCCTGCCTGGGAACATGATAACATCTCATTTCCCGGTGTGTCAAAGACACATCGTAAACAGGAACTCTTATGTGGTAATACTGTCATTATCTGGCCGGTGAATTCAATCGCCGCCGCATGGGAGAAAGGCTTACTGGAAAGCACACACGCGTCGTTGATAAGAAGCTTCATTCTTTGGCTGTCTGTACCATCTATAATGAAGTCGTAACCTTTGATTATATCGAGAATATTTGATGGATGGATCTTTTCGGTGTGCCGGATAATCTGTATATCCGGATTCAGTTCGGATAAACGGGAAGCCGCTGCCTCTGCTTTGGTGGTGTTTAAATCATTGTGGGAATAAAGAATCTGGCGTTGTAAATTGGATATTTCAACATTATCGTAATCCGCGATTCCAATCTTGCCTGTTCCTGCTGATGCAAGGTAGAGAAGCGCAGGGGAGCCAAGACCACCGGCACCGATTACAAGCACACTTGAATCGAGAAGCTTTTTCTGTGCACGAGGGCCGAAGCCCTTGAGAATAATGTGTCTGCTGTATCGGTTAAGTTGATCCTCGGTAAACATCGGCAGATTTCAGTGTAATGACAGTTTCGTTTCCATAAAAAGAGCAGTACCTGTCATATCGACAGGCACTGCTTTCAGAGAAATGCTTATCAGACCTTCGCGAATGCTTCATCCAGAGCTTCAATGAGGTCATCGGGATGTTCCAGACCGATTGAGAGACGGATAAGATCAGGTGTGAGGCCGCCTTCAAGCTGCTGCTGTTCAGTCAATTGACTGTGTGATGTGCTTGCGGGGTGAAGAATAAGACTCTTCGCGTCACCGACATTGGCAAGGTGAGAAAACAACTCAATCGAGTCTATAACCTTTACTGCCGCATCGTAGCCGCCTTTCAGTCCGAAAACGACCATTCCTCCGAAACCATTCTTCAGGTACTTGCTGGCGATGGGGTAGGAGGGGTCATCTTTGAGACCGGGATAACGAACCCAGGCTACCTTTGGATGATTCTTCAGGTATTCGGCAATTTTGAGGGCATTTTCCGAGTGTTTGATCATTCTGACAGGAAGAGTCTCCACACCCTGCAGGAAAATCCAGGAGTTGTCGGGTGAGATGGCTGCTCCAAGGTTGCGCAGCGGAACGGTTCTTACACGAAGCGCGAATGCGATTGGAGCAAGCACGTCCGGAAGATCCAGTGCCCAGCGAAGACCATGATAGTTGCTGTCAGGTTCTGTAAAAAGCCTGTGTTTTCCGCCCTTCCAGTTAAATTTGCCCGAATCGGTGATAATACCTCCGATACCTGCACCGTGACCTCCAAGCCATTTTGTCAATGAGTTTACAACTATATCTGCGCCATGCTCTATTGCTCTGAACAGGTACGGTGTTGTAAATGTCGAATCGACAATAAGAGGTATCCCGTGTTTGTGAGCTATATCGGCTACCGCCTTTACATCTGTAAAATCAAGCACCGGGTTGCCTATTGTTTCGATATAGAGAGCTCTGGTCTTATCAGTAATGGCTTTCTCGAAATTCTGAGGATCTTTAGGATCGACAAATTTGACATTGATTCCCAGCTTCGGCAGGATCGCGTCAAACTGGGTGTAAGTTCCACCGTAAAGGTTATTCGCGGAAACGATCTCATCACCGGCCTCGGCAAGCGTGATTATAGTATAGAAAATTGCGGATGTTCCTGAGGCAAGGGCAACCGATGCGGCACCGCCTTCAAGCTGAGTGATACGCTGCTCGAGAATATCGGTTGTCGGGTTCATCAGACGGGTATAGATATTTCCCAGTTCTTTCAGGGCAAAGAGATTTGCCGCGTGCTGTGTGTTTTTAAACACGTAAGAACTTGTACGGTATACCGGAACACCGCGCGATTGTGTAGTGTCGACCTGCTGTCCAGCATGAAGTGCCAGGGTCTCAAAACGGTAGTTCTTCTTGCTCATTTACAATCCCTTCTATAAGGTGAAAAGATGGTTGATTATACGAAACATGATACTCTATTCAAGAACAGTAGAATTGTCTAAATTGTCAAACAGCCAGGTACTCAGGTAACGCTCTCCCATGTCAGGAAGTACCACGACAATAAGCTTGCCCTCGTTTTCCGGACGTTTGGCGACCTGTAAAGCTGCCCAGAGTGCTGCTCCCGATGATATCCCGATGAAAAGCCCCTCCTGCTTTGCTGCCGCACGGGCCGCTATACCCGCGTCATCATCTTTGACCTTTATTATCTCGTCGATTACAGACAGGTTAAGCACATCAGGGATAAAACCCGCACCGATCCCCTGAATCTTATGCGGCCCAGGCTGTCCTCCCGAGAGAACAGGTGAATTTTCCGGCTCTACAGCAATGACCTTTACATCCGGTTTACGGCTTTTAAGCACCTCTCCGACTCCGGTGATCGTGCCGCCTGTTCCAACTCCGCTCACTAAGATATCCACACTGCCATCAGTGGCAGACCAGATCTCCTCTGCTGTAGTCTTTCTGTGCATCTCAGGATTGGCCTTGTTACTGAACTGCTGGGGCAAAAAAGAATTTGGTATGGTTTTAGCCAGCTCTTCTGCCTTTGCAACCGCACCTCTCATCCCTTTTATGCCCTCGGTGAGTACAATCTCCGCCCCGAAAGCTTTGAGTATCTTCCGACGTTCTATACTCATTGTGTCAGGCATCGTCAGGATCAGTTTGTAACCCTTGGCCGCTGCAACAAAGGCCAGCGCGATTCCGGTGTTCCCGCTGGTGGGTTCAATGATTACCGAATCTTTTTTCAGCAGTCCGCGCCTCTCTGCATCGTCAATCATCGCCAGACCGATACGATCCTTTACGCTTGAGAGTGGGTTGAAAGATTCCAGTTTTGCGGCGATTTTTACTTTCCCGCTTGAGTTCAGTCTGTTGATGTAAACAAGCGGGGTGTTTCCAATTAACTGGGTTATATCTTTTGCGATTTGCATCTTAATGTTCCTTTCAGG
>DAOTAZ010000384.1:0-3605 GCA_035382965.1 Chitinispirillaceae bacterium
GCTCTGTCTGCCCCTGGAATTAACCTTAAAACTATTTCCGCCTTATCATCGCAGGATTCTCTGGACGGAACCATCTTTATGGATCTGCAGGCAGGCGGGACCTATAAGAATCCTCAGGCAGGAGGCAGTGTCGGTGTAAAGGGGATAAAGCGGGGAAAGTTACGTCTTGAGGATATATTGCTGCGACTTGCTTTGAGTGATCAGCAGATCGATGTGAACGGGAGAGTCCTGGGGGATGTTTCAGCCGGATATAATCTCGGAACCAGAGAATTTTCTGCCAGTCTCGAAATAAATAATCTGCTTCTGACGCCATATCTTGCAATCACAGGACAGAGTCTCGATGGTTCATTGACTGCCGCAGTCAAGGTCGCCGGCAACAGCGATTCACTGGACAGGATCACCGGATCTCTTGAAATAGCAGACCTCAAAATGAGCTATAAATCCATTCCGGTGATTGAAGTCCAGGGTCTGAGAGCTGCTTTTGAGGAATACCGGTATTCAATTCCGGATTTTATCATAACTCTGGCAGGTGAAGGGTCTATCAAGGGACATGCGGAGGGGCACGCAAAAGGCCCCCATGATATTGCGCTGAACGGGATGGTGCCTTTGACAGTTGCAAGATACTTTTCTCCGGATATTCCTGATATCGAGGGTCGTGTCTTTATCGATGCATCATTGAAAGGCACACCTGAAAACCCGGACCTGAAGGCAATTGTGAAGCTCAGAGATATCGCAATGACTGTCCCCGGACTCACCCAGCGTTTACATTCACTTAACGGAGACATAATAGCGGATCCAAAACGTGTGAGAATTGTGGAAATAAAAGGAAAGATCGATGACGGAGGACTGGGTGTAAAGGGAGAGCTTGAACTCGATAATCTCGCTCCGTCAAATCTGTCCGTGGATATTGCACTGGATGCAGTTCCGGCCGGGGTACCGGATATGCTCGATATAGCCATCGGCGGTAGATTGCATGTGTCAGGTACACCGGACACCTCCCAGATCACCGGAGATATCGTTCTTCTTGATGGTTTGTATTACAAGGATATAAGCATAAATCCTCTGGGTATCGTGGGAGGAGAGCGTAAACGCAAGGTGAAACCGCCTCCTGCGGAATATTCCGCTCCATATATCAGAAATATGCGCTTTGATATAGGTGTGCAGACCAGGTCTGCTTTCCGGGTTGATAATAACATGGCCCGGTTGACTGTCGCTCCGGATATCCAGGTAATGGGCACGTTACAGTCACCATCAGTAAGCGGAAGAGCAGTAGTTGAGCAGGGTATTATCACTTATCTCAAGAAAGAGTTTACCGTAGACAGGGGAATAATCGATTTTGTCAATCCCTACGCGATCGAGCCGGAAATTGACATTGTGGGTACAGTTCCAGTAAGGGACTGGAAAATCCAGATCCTGATATCCGGGACTCCGGATGATCTTGTGCTGAAGCTCTCCTGTGAAGATCAGGCATTTGATGACCAGGATCTCCTTTCGCTGCTTATCCTCGGTAAGACAACCGCCGAACTTCAGGGAGGTATCGGAGCTGTAGCCGGGGGACAGTCCAATGAGCAGATGCTTGCCTCACTTGTAGCTTCTACATTCGGCGGTGGTATTAAAAAGGCTGCAGGACTCGATATGCTGAAAGTGGAAACCGGCGAGGAAAATGGGGAAGAGTCGGACAGGATCGCTGTTACAGTTGGAAAGCAGTTTACAAAACGCCTCGGGACAAAATACACAATTGAATCCAAAGACTCAGAAACACTTCAGCGTGCCTCAGCAGAATTCCGTATTCTGCAGAATCTGCTTATCGAGGGATTCCAGGAGTATTATCTCACCAAAACCGATGACAAGGGCGCCTACGGCGGCCAGATCCGGTTCTCATGGGAGAGACGCTGATGGCTTTCAGATCTGCTGTAATACTTCTTGTCTGTGTCTTTTCCGTTTTCTCCGGGGAAATTATCACCAGTGTTACCTGTGAGGTATCCGGGGATTGCGATTATCTTCGCGAGACAGCGATGAAGCTTATTTCCCTGAAAGTCAATGAGCCTCTGGATACAGTGCTGCTTAATCAGTCACTGGAAGCTCTGAAAGTGTGCCGTCTCTTTGAGCAGGTAGACTATGAAAGATCATCCGGAGAAGTAAAATTCCTCCTTACACCTGCAGTTTATGTGCGTGATATCCGTATAAAAAGGGAGATACCTCTGTTTGAGGATGATGTAGAGAGGGCGATGAGCACTTATCCGGGAGACATTTACACTGAAGAGATGATGAAAGTTCAGGATTCCCTGATTACCGCACTTTATCAGCGTGAGGGATTCATCAGCCCGTATGTTGAGGTATCATCGTACCAGCACCGGTCAGGCACTGACAAGGTCCTTACAGTAAAAATAAAGGCAGGACCGTTTTACAGGCTTAACTCACTTGATATCAGGGGAAACAACTCTGTTTCAGATTTCCGAATAAAGCGCAGCATGAGATTGTGGAGGACATCGCTGCTGCCGGGAATTGCGGGTAGATTTGTGGAAACGGTGCTTCAGGATGACATAAAAGGGCTTCTTGAACTTTACAAGTCAAAAGGATTCGCCGATGTACAGATACGCGATACGGTTATTACCGATTCTCTGACAAAATTGGTACAGGTTATTCTCGATATAGATGAGGGCTACAGGTACAGGGTAAAAATATCCAGCGAAGGAAATCGTGCTTTCAGAAAGCGTACTCTGCGTAAAGATGTTACGATTCACAAGACAGGAAACAGGAACAATGCGGGTGTGAGAAAGTCTGTCAAGGCAATGGAAAAACGCCTGGCCAACGCCGGTTTCCTTGGTGCCGGGGTGGAGATCGCAGACACTGTTATTCAGAAGCGTAAGCATAAAAGAAAAGAAGTGTATTTCTCTGTGAAGGCGGGGAAAAGGACAACTGTATCATCTATTATCATAAAGGGTGCACGCAGGCTGGATGAGAAGACTATCCGCGGGCAGATGCTGCATGTTGACAAAGGCAGGGACAGCAAAAGGGCCTACAACCCGGAAAGACTTCAGGAGGATATTTTTGCTATCCAGACACTTTACCGTTCCAGGGGATTTCTCAGCGCTAGTGTAAACCATAAGGTCGAGCAGTCAGAAAATATGGTATCGATAGTCATTTCCATCGATGAGGGAAAGCGGACCTTTATAGGCGATGTATCTGTCGATTTCTCCAGGTTCCCCTGCCTGGATACAGGCAAGGCGATTACAGTCAGAAAGGGTGATCCATTCCGAAGTGATCTGCTGAAACGGGGTGCTCATTCTTTGCAGACAATAATCGCTGAAAAGGGATATCCCCATGCGGTTGTAACTCCGGTTGTGTCATTGAGTGAAGACAGCAGCCGGGCAGATGTGGAGTTCAGCATCGAGGAGGGGCCGCTTGTGACCATGGGAGATATCCGGTATATCGGTGCGTTCCGTACCCGCAGAAGAGTGCTTGAAAGAGAGTCGATGGTCAGGTCTGGTGAGCCGTTGTCTTTGAAAGATATAGTTGATACCCAGAAGAGGGTGAGGGATCTGGGACTGTTCAGCTCTATCCGGTTCAGGACCATCGGTTTACGTGAGAAAAGAGATACGGTT
>DAOTAZ010000385.1:0-3585 GCA_035382965.1 Chitinispirillaceae bacterium
TGCTCTGAAGACCGACAAAAGAATTATCATGCGAAACAATGAAAACATGTACGATGTCACGGTAATTATCGGACCGGATTTTACAGAGAGGATAAAGTGAAAAAAGACAGCGAAAAATTGCTGAAGGGGAAAGAACTGGTCGATGCAGTTGTGAAATTTGCCAGAGAAAAACTTGCTGAAAAAATAACCGTGATAGATATCAGGAAGCTGCACGGCAGCATAGACTGGTTTATTATCTGTCAGGGAGACAATACAGTTCACAACAGTGCTATTGCCGATGGTATTGTGGAGGGAATCAAAGAACTTGGAACCCGTCCCTGGCGCGAGGAGGGAAATGAGGAGGGCAGATGGGTTCTGATCGATTACTCCGATGTAGTTGTGCATATAATGCTTCCCGAAGTCCGTTCCTACTACGATCTGGAAGAGCTCTGGTCAAAAGGTGTAAGGACCGACATTACCGAAAAATCAGCCTGAAATGATAAGATTATCTCTGCGCAGCTATCTGCGGAGCGGTCTTCAAGCAGCAATCAAAAAAGTATTCCCGCCCCTGAATTTTACAATTGCACCCGATTCATTTTACCTGTGCAGAGATCCGGAATGTGATCTTTCCAATCCCGCTCCGCTTCGCATTTCACCGTTGGCCGGAATTACCGCAGAATCTGCAGCCGAAAGGATCATGTCGGCTTTTAACTGGGATGATTCCTTTGTGGTTCCAGACCCGATGCTGACCTGGACAATTAAGAGAGGTTTTCTAAACTTCCGTATCAGCAAGAAATATCTTCATCTGATTCTGCTGGAGACCGGCAAACCACTGCCATTCATTAATAAAGACAACAATCTACTTGAAAAGACTGTCTCGATATTGAAGGCATCCAGGCACTTTCAAGACCCTGATAAAATGGTTCAAGCCAGACTTGATCTCCTTAATACAGAAGAGGAGAAATATCTTGAGAAGATAATTGCCTTATCGGGAAGTGATGCATTCATGGGAGGGAATCCGGCGTTTTTTTTCCGGAAACGTCTTATAGCGGCTTTCAATGACTTCTATCTGAAACATCCTGTGTTTTCTGATTCTGAAGAGCTGACGCGTGCGCGTGTACTGCTGGTACGGGCAGTTCACAATCATCTCTGTTTTCTACTTGAGAAAGAAGCGCTCAGCGATTCTTGAAATGCTCAGCCAGATTATCAAGCTGTCCTTTTGAGGGTTTTACCTTGGGACCTTTTGTTCCCAGGTTTTTCATGGAGAGAGAGATACGGCGTTTCTTCACATCTACTTTTAGGATCTTCACATCAACCCTGTCCCCCACCGAAACAACCTGTTCAGGGCTTTCCACATACTCATCTGCAAGCTGTGAGATGTGAATAAGGCCGTCACATACTGCATTGATATTTACAAAGACACCAAATGGGGTGATATTGGTGACTTTTCCGGAAACAATTGCCCCCTCAGTAACTTCTGTCAGTTTCAGTTTGCGTTTTACTCTGGGAGTCACTCCTGATATAAAGCGCTTACCGACGCTGAGGTGGTCGATAAGTTTCTTTTCTATATAGATTTTTTTAGTGAAATCTTCTGTACTGTATCCTCTGAGAATAGCAGGATCATTTACCAATGTTTCCATGGAGACATTGAGCTGATCACAGATATCGGAGAACCAGGGGAAGAAGTCCGGATGAACCAGGGTTTTGTCAAGGACCCCATCTGATCCGGGAATGATTATGAAACCTGCGATATTCCTGAATACAATCTCGGTTATCCCCTGAACCTTCAGCAGATCATTTTTTCTGAGAATCTGTCGCTGAGCATCAGCAGTCCTGATCGCAGCGATGATTTTATCATTCAGGATTTCCAGAGCCTTGATCTGGGAATCTGTAATTTCCTTTATAGAGATACCCTCTTTGAGAGCTGCACTGGCTGATATTCTGTTGACAATCCGGGTGAATTTCTGTTCCGGAATTAAATTTTGCAAATGATGGACCTGGAAAAACCCAGTACCGATTTCCGGAATCAATGATATTGGTTTCAAATACTGGATAGCAGTTCCATATAATTTACGCTGAGCATCTTCAGTAAAGAGAGTCGAGAACCCCTTCTGCATCCACTGAGATTGTGAGATATCAGGTGCTGATGTATCTTCAGTAAAAGTAGAGATCTCCGGAGTTGATTCCATTCCTGAAACAGCCTGAGTAAGAACCGCTTTAACGGTTTCTACATCGGGTCCTTCAGGGATAATAATTACAGATGGTTTATGTCTGGAGATGAACTGACGCAGTCTTTCCGTAGAAATATTTTTTCCAGGGAGAGGTTTGCGTTCTGTAGTTGTGCCCAGAAGACCACCCTGTCCATTCACAGCCAGAAACAGAAGACTTTTATCTGTGGCGCTGGAGATAAGCAATGGACCTTTTTCTTTTTCAGCGATATACTGTTTTTCCAGTTCATTGCTTACTACTTTACAGGCCCACTCTTCTGCATCCTCTCTGAGGCGCTGTTTGACATCACGTTCAACTATCGGCTGCAGCAGCCTCATCCAACTGTCATCTATAGCTTCACATATAAGATCAAATCCGGTGAAGTCGGGATTTATAATGAAATGATGGCGCAGAAGTTCGGTAATTCTAAAGAGCTGAACACCAAGTTTCATCCGGGCAAGTTTCTGATCTTCTTCAACACTGAATCTCAGAATTTCCTCTTTGGTCAGTTCCTGAACCGGGATAATTTTATTGATGTAGCGTGAGTATGAGGGATCCTTTTTATTTTTCGGAGTTATCTCCACAAAACCATCGTCATAAGCGAACTCTCTGGCCATCGCCCTTACGGTTTCATCGTATGCGAATCTTTCAGCAAGGATATCCTTCACCCCCTGTATAACATCTTCGACAGTTTTCAGTGAAGGATCTTTTCCGATATACGCTGAGGCGAGTTCTTCAACAGGAGTTGTTTCCTCCTGCTGCTTCTGAATAATATCGGCCAGACTATCCAGTCCCTTTTTAGAGGCAAGTTGTCCTTTGCTTCTTGGATTAGGCCTGAGTGAAATCATCAGGTCATCAAGATCAAAAGAACTGGTGGTCAGATTAACCCGTCTTTCCACAGCGGGGGTCAATTTATCGGCTTTTTTCAAAGCAGAAAGGAGTCTTTTCTTCTTGGTAGAAAGTTCCTCTATTCCCTGCAGGAAATCATAAATTTCCCAAAGAGTGGAGATTGGAAGTTCGATGGCAATTTCAGGTTTGTACTCTGAGAGATAATACGGAGTATCACCTTTTTCAAATGCCTTACAGACCAGCTCTGAGAGAGCTGTCGTAATGTTCCACTTATCAGAAATCTGCTTAGAAAATTCTATCATGAAGTCAAATGTCGAGGTAAGATTATTTATCCTTGTTGGAAGTTAAAAATAGAAGATGCAAAAAAGATAAGCAATAAAAAATACTGAGGAAATTCAGAAAATGTGGAGATAATAAAGCAAGGGCGGAAGTTTTTCTTTTCCGCCCTTGAATTCAGTAACTTACTTTTTCTTCTTTGCCGGCGATTTTTTTGCAGCTTTCTTCGCCGGAGCTTTTTTTACCGCTTTCTTCGCGGCCTTCTTTGCAGGG
>DAOTAZ010000386.1:0-3572 GCA_035382965.1 Chitinispirillaceae bacterium
AGGTCACAAGCCTCCCTGGTACCAGTGCGCCATGATCACGGGCAAAGGCACCTGTGATCACCTTCCTGTCCTGTGTATCCCAGGGCAGCTTCAGCGAACCACTGGAGAATTCCCCTTCAGCCGCCTCATAATGGAATGAAGGGAAAAGAGGGAGCGCGGCAATTTCACCGGGCGCGGTAATCTGTGTTACAGGAAAATCCTCCACACCGTAGGGTTTACGGGTAAGATCAACGAATGATACTGCTGAATTTGTTGTACCAAGATCGATTCCTATAATATATCTGGATTCTGTTTGCTTAGCTTCGTCCTGCATGGACTGATCGGTATTCCCTTTGAGTTCAGTTGACAGATCTCTCATTTTCCAATCTTAAGCCTCTCATTTGATATTATCTCTGACGCTGAACTCAAGCTTCCAGGAATCATCAGAGACAGTACTCTTACACCATAGTTCAAACACCCCAAGCTCCGTTATCCTGGACAGGAACTTCACCGGAACATAACCTTCTGTAAACTTGTCATCAGCAGGAAGCTGAGCCTCGAGAGAATCACTCTCCTCAAGTTCCTGCTCTGACCAATAGGGAATTATATCGCCTGGCTTGTCGTTTTTCCTTACCGATGATGAAAAGAAACGGAACCTTGCAGGTTCTCCCACAATAAGTCCGATCTCCTCGCCTGGCACATCGATCTCACTCCCTTCCTCCATCCCGAATGGCACCACACAGAATGCATTGAGAGGCCTTTCAATCCCAGGAACAGCAGGTCCGCTTGTTTCTATTCCGATATAATATGAACGGCCTGTTCCACCTCTTATCCGGATACCTTTACCCTGTTTGACAAAAGCATAATATGCCGCTCCCCTGCTGACAGCAAAATCAAAATCAGGTGTACGCTCAAGAGGTGTGACTTCTCCTTCTGTAAACCAGCTCTGTACAACATCCATGAGCCGTGTCCTGAATGCCTCAGATTTAAAGACCCCGCCGTTGAACAGTATGTGTGTCGGCCTTATAGGGTTACCATCCTCACCATGTGCACGGAGAAAATGAGCCAGATGACGGGTGATACCGGTGTCGGATTCAAACGGAAGTCCCAGTTCACGAAAACCTGATGCAGGACGCCGTGATGGAGAGCTGTCTGCACTGCAGAACGGAAAAAACCCATCAAGCAACAATGATGAAACCGCGGAGGATTCAAGATCGACCGAAACGGTTCCGCCGATAAGCTTCGATCCCCGCCCCAGAATAGTCACAGGATGAGTCTCCGGAGGGTTTTCAGAAAGAAGTTCCTCCTTTGCACTGCGGCACGCATGCCACAATGATACAGCCTGCCAGGGGTCAAGATTAACACCCTTATCCGCAAATACATTCCTGGCAAAATGAGCCAGTGTAAGATCCATGTTATCGCCGCCGACGAGTATATGGTTTCCCACTGCGATTCTTTTCAGTACCAGATCACCATCTTCCTCTCCGGTCCCGATAAGAGTGAAATCGGTTGTTCCTCCCCCGACATCACAGATAAGCAGTGTATCACCAACCTTGAGACGGCTCCTCCAGTTTTCCCCGGCATCTGCCAGCCATGCGTAAACAGCAGCCTGCGGTTCCTCAAGCAGAAGCAAGTCCTTAGGCAAACCTGCCTGATGAGCGGCTTCAAGTGTCAATTCCCGTGCACTGGCATCAAAGGAAGCTGGAACAGTAAGCACGACCTGCTGTTCCGAAAGAGGAGCATCGGGAAATTTGCTGTTCCACACTGAAGCTATATGCTCCAGATATCGTCTGGATGCCTCTACAGGAGAGATTTTTTCCACATCAGAGGGGGCATTCCAGGGAAGAATCGGCTCGCGTCTATCAACCCTGCTGTAAGCCAGCCATGATTTTGCGGCCGCCACAGTTCGCATCGGGACATCAGCAGACTGCCTCCTTGCAAGATCACCTATCACATATCTGCGCCCACTCTCCCAGGGCACATCGTACGCCCCCTTTTCCACCTCTGCGTCTGTTGCCAGATAGCAGAAAGAGGGCAAAGACTTTCTGTTCTCAATAGTTGCCGGTCCTGTTAACTGCTGAAGATCAAGCAGTTCAACAGGCGCATTTTCCTGATCCAATCTAACATACGCAACTACACTGTTCGTTGTGCCAAGATCAATTCCTGCTGCAAATTGAGCCATTTTATTTAAGCTCCTTCCAGTATTCTCATGATTTTTTCGTTGTTCAGGGAAGATAGTACGAATAAAGCATTTAATTCTTTATCTTAAAACGATAGTATCCTTCTCTATTAATTTGAGAGTACAGATTTTGAACTCCCATTATATTCGAAACGATAGAAATTATGAGTATCACAAAATGTTGAGTATGATAAAGATCATGCTCTCAAGTAGTTAAGCTCATTTCAATTCAACTTCTGCTGCTGCCAGCACATTCACAGATTCATCACAGCCCTGCCAGAGCGGCAGTTCCACTTTTGTTGCCCGCCATCCATGATGCCGCAGGACACCGTTATACGGTGGATTGCCGGAAACATTTCCGATAAGATGATATTGTTCAGGATCAAATCCGGGGAGCACGGTAATCTCTTTACCCTCTTCATCCTTCAACAATGGTTCTACCCCGAAAACTCTGTCCAGAACAGCCCCACAGTCCCGGTGAATATCCCGCACTGCAGCCCCTATCTGAGCATCACTGTAGGTATCGATCGGTTCTTTCAGAAAATCAACAAGCCTTCCCTCCCTCTGCATCAGAGCAATCACCTGTACTGCTTCGCTGCGATGCACACGAGGAGCCTCTTTTTTTGCAACCACTTCCTCTTTTACCTCCTCAGGAGCAGGCTTCTCAATGAAAAACTCCTCAATTTTATCCGCAAATTTTTTGTTGAAAAAAATCCAGAAAAATGTCCGTAACGCGAGCTCTACTCGGTTCATTATAGCATCCTTTCAGAAAATTATCGGGGAATAGAAGGAAAGTGAAAAACCGGTATATAAGATACAAAAATGAAATGATAAACATGGAAACTTTTTGTGGCTTTTTATCAACCCCGTTTCAGAATATCTGCACCATTTAAATCTCCCGTTTTAGGAATAAACCTGCATCACTGCAACCCTCGCAAATAGACAATTCAGCACATCTATGTTTGATTTGTCAACCATTTCCGATTTGTTGTGTTTTCCTTCAACAGAGCATGGGACATTACTATTTTCTGAACAGCAACAGATATACCTGTGCAAAACAGACAAAGAGGAGTATTGCGGATTTTCACTTTTTAATGCTGGATTTATCTCTTTTTAACCCGGAGCAGATTGAAGATGGTTCTCTCTCTGATGCAGGAACGGGTAAGCTCAAGATGCTTCTGCTGGCTCTTAAGTACAGCAGAAGTCCGGAGATTTTAAGTGCTTTGCCGCAAATTATCAGGATATCCAAAGATGTTGAGGGTGAAAGATACGATTTCCTGTATGTGATATTAACCTGTCTGCACTCGGTGATTAAGGGAAAGTTGAAAAGGCAGTTCGGGGAGATAGTAGAAAGAGAACATAAAAATGGTGAGGCAATTATGTACACAATAGCGGATAGTTACCGTGATGAAGG
>DAOTAZ010000387.1:0-3572 GCA_035382965.1 Chitinispirillaceae bacterium
AGTTGACACCTTGAAAGATGTCAGCATGAGCGCCCCCCGTCCGTATCAATGGATGCCTCGCCAGCTTCTCATATCACCCATCCTTATGGCAGAACAACTTGTTACAGAAAAGGACAATTCACAGCAGGGCGTTACAACTGTCAAGATGGGAGCAGTGTTCAACCTGATCGAACCGCTCACCCTTTCAGGAGCCGGCTCGGAAATCGGCGCTTTTTTCTTTCTTGAACCGAAACGTCTCTTTGATTTCATCGCCCCGGACCAGGGTGGAATCAATACAAAAGCCAATTACGATGTTGGGGTTTTCGGTGTCACACAAGTCCTTCCTCTTACACTTTCATTTGATTACATGCTGAGAGGAATCGCCGATATCGATGAGTTTTTCGATGAAACGGAAGAGAGTGTACTGGAACTCCCGTATAATATGCAGCTTCATAACATGAACCTCCTGATTTCTCACTATTTCGGCGGTTCATATGCGGAGCTTCGTAACTTCCTGGCCCTTAGCCTGCTTTTGGGTGCCAATATCTACAATGTAAACATGAATCTGGAAGATCTCTATGACATAGGAGTCTTCTATTACAATCTCAGTAAAGGGTTCAGAATCGGTGCGATGGGAACGATGGGATTCGTTGTTCGCGAACCGAAGATGAATATCTCACCCAGGGGACTTGCAGCAAAACTGCAATACGATTTCTGGAGACAGAATTCTCTCAAAGAGGAAAACAGCTTTGACCCCAACAGCAGCATGCCTAAAGAATTGTATGACAAGTACCTCTTCCAGCAGATACTGGGACATGCGAAGATGGGAATTGCAGCACCCTGGTATGGTAAACATGACCTTCACTTTGACATGTTGGGAACTTACCTCAATGTCTTAAAGCAGGATCAGGAACAGGTATTGCCATCTTTTTATCTCCCAGGCACCTGGATTCCCGGTTATGCCTACTATTATCGTGATCAAAAGATAAAACATATTGATGATCAGGACACTGTGATGATCACCGAAGACACGCTGGTTGTTACAGGAAAAGCGGTTATAAGCGCTGAGGCATCGTACAGGTTTCCACTATGGCCGGGTCTGATTGACAAAAAAATTGGTTTTCTTTATCTGGAAAGGCTTTACGGATGCATCAATGTGGGTGCCGGAGCAGGATGGGACAGGCCTCAGGAGTTTTTCCAGTTCAACCGGGAAGACTGGCTGCTTTATTTTGGTCTGGAAATGCGTCTGGAAGCTATCACATTCAGCAGCTATCCTCTTGCTCTTAAATTCCGATGGGATCGGGGCTTAGATCTGGCGCCACCGCTCGGAGGTAACCGGTTCTCTTTCTCTCTGGGTTACGATTTTGACAACTGGTCCAATATTCTTCAGCCCGACTATCGGAAGCAGTTTAGATTATCCAACCGCTATTAAAGGACTCCGGGATAATAGAAACGAAATTCCTCCAGAAGCTTATATACTGAGACCTGCCCCGGAGCAACAGGACGGGTGATGTACCCGTATGTAAAGAGAGAACCGAAAAGCGGAGCTATAATTCTGGACACAGTTCCAACTGCCCCCATGGCAATCGTGACAAGCGGCTCATCACAATCCTCAGTAAATCTCAACAGTTTCCGTACATCTTCCAGTGACAGAGCCATAGTGGCAATCTTTACAATTTGCGCTCCCTGTCCCAGAGCCCTTTCAACAATCATCTGCAGATCAGTGAACGATGGGGTATTTATAAAGTTGTGCTCAGAGACCATGATAGTCTTCCCTTCGGCAAGTCTCCTTACCTCATCGGAAATCCCGCATCCCAACTCTATGTCCACACAATCAACAAAGGGCATTATCTGCCGGAAAAAGCCCACCCGTGAATCCCTGTTGGAATCGTTTTCTCTGATCGTGCCAATAGTGGGCATAAGGAGAGAATCCCTGACTTCCTTCATATACTGAGTTACTTCATTTATCGGCCTGTTGAAACAATCGACTCTGATCTCAAGCAGCCCTACCCCCTCCTTTTTGAGTTCCTGGATCTTTTCAAGTGGAATCTTTTCATCAATGATTGCCGCAATGACGGGTTTAGTTCCAAGTTCAAGGTCACCTATTTTGAGCATTAAAATCTCCTTTTAGGGGCTGTTCAGGGGAAAGGGTAGTAATGTTTCGGAAAATATAATTTACCTCTGGGGTGAAATTGTGACTTAAGGTATTAAGTCAAAAAATCACCTCTGAGATGAAATAATTACTTAAACTGTTCTGTTAAGCTTAAAAAATCGACTCCGAGGTTTAAATTACCTCTGAGATGAATTTTGGACTGTTGCCTCTTGTAGACCACCTTAGAGGGAAAAAAGTGGCAGGGTATGAATTACCTCTGGGGTGAAATAGTGATTATACACTGAATCAAAAAAATTACCTCTGGGGTGAATTATTGATTTAAAGTATTAAGTTAAAAAATCACCTCTGAGGAAAACTAATGACTCAAAATGGGCGATTTCATCCTTAAAGTCACTAAATCACCTCTGAGTGGTTATCAGTTTAATTTTCTTTCAGGCAATGGGGAGCTTTAGCATCCGTGCGGCACTTTTATCCAGATATTTTGCAAGTCCCTCCGGAATACGCTCCATCATCCCTGCCTCTTCCCACACCTCGGGACTTTCCATACACAGGTAGAGTGTTATATCCGCACAGTGACGATTAAACTCATCAACCATAGCACGGTAGAGAGCTACCCTGAGAGGTCTGAAATACCGCAGTTTCCCGTCAACACCAGAGATCATCTCTCCGGAAAACAAAGGAAGATGTTCACCCTTTTTTTTGAGAAAGGTTTTCAGTGAGAGCATCGAGCGAAATCCACCCATACTGATCCAGGCGATTTTCTCCGGATCCGATACAGTCCAAAAGATCGCTTTTACCACATCCCTGTACTCCTGCTCCCAATTATCATAGATAAACATGGGATCGAAATGGAAGGCAACGAAAAAACCCATTTCAATACATCTTGCTGCCGCATCGAGGCGCTGCTGAAGGGATGCGGTACCCCTTTCCATGCACTTGATCATCACAGGAGTATTCAGAGAGAAGCCAATTATTACTTTTTCCGGGTTTTTTATCCGGGACAGAGCAGAGATATCTGCGCTTTTTGTCTTGAACTCCACTATCACGTTTGGATAGGGCTGAAGCAAAGAAGCGATTTTTCCGGCCACTCCGAATCTCTTTTCAGAGAAAAGGCTGTCACCAAACTCCCCGGTCCCAAAACGGATTATATCCTTCCTGCCATCGAGCCTGCTTTTTATCTCCCTTTCCAGGTCATCCAGATTCTCAAACAAAACCTGGCACTGATAGGGAAAGTAGGCTTGCAGGATGCAGTATTTGCAGTACATGCCGCATCCGGTCGATGGGGTAATTATCTGATAACCGCAGCAGAGATATCCAGACGTTCCGGGACAGGGCTTCCAGAACTCTCCCCTGTTTCTTGCAGTGATCACAGCGGCGCGGTTTGAGGCAATTTCAGGAGGAATGTTTTGTAAGTCATCTATTTGCATCATGTTGATTTGTCCTTACCATGTTTGAGCTGCCGCAGTGAGATTTCACAGCT
>DAOTAZ010000388.1:0-3571 GCA_035382965.1 Chitinispirillaceae bacterium
GGAGTTGTACTTTTTATAAGGTAAATAACGGAAACTTGCGGTCTGATTTCCTACGGAAACACGGACTATCATCATGTTTTCCACAAAGGGTAACTCAGAGAGAGCAAAACTGTATTCCCCGGGAGAAGCATAATTTTTGACGGTTTTGCTGAGTTGCTTTCCCTGCATATCAAAAAGTTCGGTTACCACTGATGTAGGATTAGCCAGGTTTACAGCAATGATACCGTTCTTAAGGTATACAGTTTCTTTTCCGAAATGCTTAACCGCGGAGTTTACGCCTGTAAATACCCCGTTAAGGGAGTATAACCCGTTTTCATTGGTTGTGTCTTTCAGGCCTTTTGATTTGAGTGTGACGATTGCACCGTGAACAGGTTTACCGTTATGGCCGGATACTTTACCGTTTAAGTCTATCGTTTGTGCCTGCAGACAGACTGTGAGTACACCAAGAATTAAAAGAACTTTTTTTGCTCGGCGCATGGAGCCCCCCCCCTGTTAAGCCGGTGTGAAAATTGTACTTAATGATTTAAACAAGTCTTTTCGAGTCACTTAATCCATTGACTCTCCAATATTTTAGTGCATTTTCATGTATCTTTAAACCGAAAAACGGCTGTATTGAGCGGATTTTTTTCTAATATAAAGGCTTGTATACCTGAAAAGCGGTTGTTTATAAGGTTTATTGGAAAAACTGTTGAACTATAGTTCAACACCTCGCAGGGATAAGAGGACTTCTCGCGAAAATACCACATTAGTGCAGGCATAACGATGTGGAACGGGTCAGAGTGGTTACAGTCGGTGATGGGATCGGGAGTGTGGCTTCAAGTCCGGCAAATGATGACCGGGGGAATCTATAAACCCGGGTACCAGTGCGGAAATCAGGTGTTTTCCTTTGCTGTAAATTTTCCCAGTATTTCTGATGTGACGCTCTCAATATTTTTGCTGTTGACAAGCACGTAAAGAATATCACCCGGAAAGACCTCGGTTGAGCCCTGGGGAGCGATGATTCTGTCGTGACGGTTGATCATGGTTACAGTTGTCCCTTTGGGCAGGTGCAATGCTGAAATAAATGTGGACCCCTCATAGTCATCCTCATCTATTGCAATCTCACAAAGCTCCAGGTCACTCGAATGCAAGGTAACCAGTTCCATGGCCTGAGTGGGCTTCGGTTTTGGTTTGACTGTTAATTTAAGCCATGATGCGATTAAGCTGATAGTGTTTCCCTGAACCAGCATCGATAATGCAACTGCAAAGAAAATGATATTGAAGATCTCCCGTGATCCCTCAATATTGGCCGCAGCAGGGTAGGTTGCAAGAACTATGGGTACAGAGCCTCTTAAACCGCACCAGCTCAGCAGCACCTTTTCTCCGGATTTGAACTTATCAAAGACGGTGCAGATAAGCACAGTGACAGGGCGGGCCAGAAAAGACAAGACCAGAAACAGAACAAGTCCCTCTTTCCAGACAGTGCCGAACTCACTTGGGAAGACAAGCAATCCCAGGATTACAAAGATAATCACGTTTGCAATTGTCTGCAGCGCATCCAGAAAAGATTCGAGTGTCTTTTTGTAAGGAATCCCGGAGTTCCCCATCAGAAAACCTGCAAAAAACGCAGAGATCATCCCGCTTGCCTTCACTACATCAGCGGCGCCGAAAGAGAGGAGAATGATGCTGATCAGAAAGATGTAAAAATATCCCCTGTCAAGAACTTTTACCCTCTGGAAAATCAATACGCCGATTTTACCGATCAGAAGGCCGATACCGATACCACCGAAGAACTGCCACAGAAGAAATACACCGATTTGAAGGGGGCTTTCAACAGTTGCTTTGACCAACTGAATAGCAACAGTAGTGAGTACAATTGCCATGGGGTCATTTGTTGCCGATTCAACTTCCAGAAGTGATGCGAGCTTTGGGTGCAGTGGCCGGGAACGCAGGATAGAAAACACTGCGGCAGCATCGGTAGATGAGATGATACAGCCCAGAAGAAGGGTGTATTTAAAGCCGAAATCGAAAAAAAGGTAGAAAACAGAGGCAGTGATAACAGCTGTAAGAATTACCCCTAGAGAGGCCAGAGTCATGGATGGACGCAGGACAGTTTTAAGGGTCTCTTTTTTGGTTCCGAAACCACCGATAAAAAGAACAAAAACCAGGGCGAAATCGGCAAGCGTTTTTGCCATCTTCGGATTATTGAAATAAATCAATCCCAGGACATCGCTTCCGAACAGTATCCCTATGCTAAGGGCAATAACAACCAGGGGAAGACGCCATTTGCTGGCAATCCGGGCGGTCAGAACAATTGATATCAGAATCAATGAGGCAATCAGTGAGTACATTACTTAAGGCCCTAAGATCGTTAAGCAGGTTTATCGATGAAATAGATCGCATTAAAATACTAAATGCCATAGTAGTGCGGGAGGTGGAAAGGGCTCAAAATATGTGTTTTTCTTTATTTTTTGGAAAGGAAGAGCCAGTAAATGGAAAATCTGCAACCTGGTCAGAATTTCATTCTTTGTTCATGATTTCGGGACATAGTTCACAAAATAACAGTGTTCACTAATAATGAACACGCTATAATAATTAACAAAATCAAACCGGATCCAAATGGGCCTGAATTTTCCTTAAAATTTTCTTCAACTGCTGCATATTTCTCCTTCTTTCTTCAAATCCTCTACAGTGTGCTGTTCTTGTCCCCTACACTCCTGCTTCACAGAAACAAAGAAAGTTAATCGTGTCCGCACTTCTGAGCGGAATTTAGTTTTGATGTCAACACGAGAGCACAAATAATTCAAACCACAACCAGTTTCTATATCAGGAAAAATTATGATCCCCAGAATTATCCACCAGACATGGAAAAACAGCGCTGTTCCGAAAAAATGGCATCCTTTCATTAAAGCCGTAAAGGAGATGAACCCGACATGGGAGTACCGGCTCTGGACTGATAATGACAACGATGAATTTGTGGCGGAAGAGTTTCCCGATTTTATTGACATTTTCAGAGGCTTCTCGAGAAATATCATGAGGGCAGATGTCATAAGGTACCTTATAATGTATAAAATAGGCGGTGTTTACCTTGATCTTGACTATGAGGTATTGGCGCCGTTTGACTTTGGAACTTACAGTCTTGTACTGCCTCTTAACAGAAGCACTAAGTACGGCGATCCCCGGGATGAACTGGGAAACTGCATTTTTGCATCGGAACCCGGGCATAAGTTCTGGCTCGATGTCATCGACTCCCTGAAGCAGAATCCCCCCTCTGTAACCGACTATACCCAGATCGTAGAATCTACCGGTCCCCGTCTTTTGACACGCGTCTTTAACCAGAACAAATATGAAAACGTCTACCTTCCCGACAGACTGCTTTATCACCCCGGCTCTCCAAGCAACAAAAGAGATGTGGAGAAAATCAAAAACAATGGTGTTTCTCTGGGAATTCACCATCCATGGGGGAGCTGGAAAGAGAGATGGACGCTGGTGTATTTGAAGAACAAGGTAAAAAAATTGTTTTCCAGGTAATAGGGTTTACACTTGTATTAGAGTTGCAGTCATAATCCGAAATGTATACTTTGCCAGATAC
>DAOTAZ010000389.1:0-3565 GCA_035382965.1 Chitinispirillaceae bacterium
ATGGCAATGGGGCAGGAATTGTATGACCGCGGATTTTTCGCTGAATCAGCGGAAGCCTTTGAACATGCTGTAAGTCTTGATAAAAATGACTTCGTGGCATGGAACTCACTGGCACTTTCTTATTATCATGCTGAAAACTATGAAAAGGCGATTGAATCGGCTCAGGCTGCTGCCGCTTTGAAAAATGATGAATCCGAGCCTTTAATGACTATCGGGCATGCTCAGACTGCACTGGGTAATTTTGCAGGAGCCGATGAGGCCTATGCGCGGGCATCAGAGATCAATCCGGACAATCCTGAAATCTGGAATCATATTGGAAACAGTTTTTATGCTCAGAGTCTCTACACTGAGGCCATTTCAGCATTTGAGAAATCAATAAAGCTTAACCCGGTACAGGAATCGACCTGGCTAAGTATCGGGCTGGCATATCAGGTTCAGGAGAATTTTCCCAAAGCAGTTGAATCGTTTGCCAAGGCAGTTGAGATTGAACCCGGCAATTCAGAGAGCTGGTTTCAGAAGGGGCGTGTTCACATGTCTCTTGAGCAGTACAAGGATGCTGCAGAGTGTTTCGGCAAATCCGTGGAAATCAATCCTGATTCACATGATGCCTGGTACAGGCGGGGGCTTGCCTGCGCAAAGATAAACGATCACAAGAGGGCAATCGACTCTTTTGTGAAGGCATCCACACTATGGTCTTCAGATCCGGATATCTGGTATCACCTGGGACTCTCATATAGTATAACAGGACGTCACGAGGAGGCGGTCAAGGCCTTCAGAGAGGCATCGAATCTTGCCCCATCACGTCATGAAATCTGGCATAACCTGGGTCTTTCCCTTAAATCTCTGGAAAACTATCAGGAAGCCATAGACGCCTTTACAGCAGCTTTAAACATCGCTCCTGAAAAAGCCGAAACCCTGGTCAATATGGGACAATGCCAGTATTATCTGGGAAAATACGATGAGGCTAAAGAGACATTTACACAGGCTGTAAAGTTTGAACCCGAAAACCTCGATACCCTGTTTCATCTGGGACTTGCCTGTCATGCGCAAGGCCAATACACTGAGGCTATCAGCCACTACAAGGAAATAACTGAGAAAAAGCCGGATTCAGGAGATGCCTGGTACAATATGGCACTTGCATTCCATGCTCTTGCAGATTACCCGAAAGCCATTGAAATCTACAATATCACAGTGAAAAAATGGCCACAGAATGGCCCTGCATGGTACAACCTGGGTCTTGCTTATCATACGGTAAAGAAGCTCGACAAGGCAGTGAAAGCTTATCGTGAGGCAGGCCGGCTTAATCCAGATCAGGCAGAAATATGGTATCATCTGGGTTTATCGTTCCATGCATTGGAGCAGTTCGGTGAAGCAATCCAGGCATATCGCAGGACTGTCCATCTTGTCCCTGACAATTTTGACGCATGGTTGAATCTTGGCCTTGCCTATCAGGCCTGGGGACAGCATCTGGATGCAATGGATTGCTTCTCCAGAGCTTCGGAATTAAAACCCGATAACCCGGATGCCCTTGGGTATCTTGCTGTAAGCTGTTATGAAACAGGAGACTATAAAAAATCCCTGGATTCAGCAATAAAGGCACTGGAACTTAAACCAGATGAGACCTGGATAATGGGATATGCTCTTCTCTCCTCTGCTCTGAGCAGACATACCGATAAGGCAATAGAGTACCTGGAAAAAATGTCGTCTCTTGACCCCTCCGGAAATGAACTGAGCAGGGTTCTTTACAATCTTAACAACTTTCTAAAGAAAAATCCTTCCAGGGAGGATCTGGAGGTGATTAAATCCAGACTTCAGGAATCTCTTCAAGACAATGAAGCAATGCAGATATCCTGAGTTTTGTGGAGTAGTACATGAATAAACTGGTATATGCTGACCTGCTTCGAAATTCTCTTTTGACACACGCACAAAAAGCATGCTTGCATATAAAAAGAGAGGGCAGATATCAGAGCTGGACCTATGCAGATTTTCACCGTGATCTCAACCGGCTCTGTTCAGTTTTAAAAAAACATGGTCTGAAAAAGGGACACAATGCAATTGTAATCGGAGAGAACTCGCCTGAATGGGTAATCGCTTTCCATGGAATTTTCCTCACAGGTGCATGTGCAGTTCCGGTTGATCCGAACATCCCCCCTTCGGAAATCGAATCTATACTCTCAATCACTGAAGCAAAAATTGTATTCTGCTCTCCGGTTTACCTGAATCTCTTCCGTACTCTCAAACAAAAATATGGATTCCCGGATAAAATCGTTCTCCTGGCAAATCATTCAGATGAGAAAGAACCTCTTTTTGAGGAGTTCATCGCTTCCGGTAATGAGGAAAAGGATGCTTTTTCGGAGAGATTCGAACCGGATGACCCTGTGGCGATCATTTTTACCTCCGGCACCACAGGCAAAGCTAAAGGAGCTGTTCTCTGCCAGAAAAACTACACTGTTGTGTCCAGATACGCTGTTCCAAGAATGAATGTTGGTCCGGATGATACGATGTGTGCGGTTCTTCCGTTGCATCATGTTTTCGGATTCGCTGCATGTCTGGCTGCAGCCCTGGCAAGCGGCATGGATGTGGTTCTTGTTCCTTTTGTTAAGGGGCCCCTAATCCTTGAGGCACTAAGAGAAAAAAATGTGACAATTCTGCCCGCAGTCCCTAAAATGATTGCTCTTTTCTATGAAAGCATCCTGCATAACGTTAAGAAAAAAGGACCGGCCATTTCAACTGCCTTCAAGGGAATGAAAACTGCCTCTGCCATGGTAGGAGATACTCTGGGGCAGGAATTCAGGCGAAAGCTGTTTTCAAGCGTACATAGCAACTTCGGTGGGAAGCTGCGGTTAGTGATTTCCGGCGGCGCGGCGCTGGAGAAAAAGTACTGGAATGGTTTCCGGCTTCTGGGATTCAACATAGTTGAAGGCTACGGGCTGACCGAGACACTTGGTCCTATTACTCTCTGCCCCGGTAATGATCCCAGGCTTGGCTCTGTCGGACCGATTCTTGGTGAAAATGAAATAAAGATCATCAATGCTTCTGAGTCAGGTATCGGAGAAGTGCTGCTTCGCGGCAACTGTGTTTTCAAAGGATACTACAAAAACGATGAGTTGACAGCAGAAGTTTTCGACAAGGATGGATGGTTTCATACAGGGGATCTGGGAAAACTGGATAAAGACGGTTATCTTTACCTGTCAGGCAGAAAAAAGGACATGATTGTTCTTGATACCGGAAAAAATGTCTACCCTGATGAACTTGAGGATTATTACGGTGCATCCCCGTTGATCGAGGAACTGGGAATTTTCGGTGTAAAGCAAAATGGAACCGAAATTGTGCCGCCACTATTGTTCCATCACTGGAGATCAGAAAAACCCATTCCATAAAACAGGCCACAGAAATTATCTATAACGAGCTTATCAGGATGGGAAAAGATCTGCCTGTTTACCGGCGCATTTCCGATTTCGCCACAGTCTACTCCCCTCTTCCCAGAACCACAACACGTAAACTCAAGAAACAGGAATTGCTTAAAATCTACAACTCAATCAAACGTAAATCCAATAACCGTCTG
>DAOTAZ010000390.1:0-3562 GCA_035382965.1 Chitinispirillaceae bacterium
CGGCAGATTCAACTTCTTTACTTTCGGGAGAGCGGAAAAATCGAAAAGCAAAATATCCGACAGCTATCAGAGCCATTACTGCCAGAGTTTCTGGAATGAACCTGCGTACAGGACGCTGTGGAGTACTTATTGTAGGGATGCAGATTGTAGCATCGAAATCATCCGGGTTATCCATAAACCTTCTGATCAGTTCCTGAGGGGAAAGAAAGGCAATTTCGGAAAGCGCGTTGTCTATGTCATGGCGAAGGGATTCATGTGAATCGTACCTGCTTTCCCTGTCAAACATCAGGCATTTATCAACTATCTTGCAGACTTTTTCTGGCAGGCCGCCGACCAGTTCGTTAATTGGAGTCATTTCACCGGACATCTTTGAGGAGATCATCGACTCCAGTTCACCTTTGAAAGGTCTTACTCCGCATAGCATCTCGTAAAGAATAATACCCAGGGTATAGATATCACTCCTGCAGTCTACCTTCTGCTGATCGTGCTGTTCCGGACTCATGTAATACGGAGTACCATAATCGAGTTTGTATCGCTCCTCTCCAAGCTGTGCGAGTCCGAAGTCCATCACTTTCAGAATTCCATCCCCGGTCAGAAGGAGATTTTCCGGTTTAAGGTCGAGATGAACAAGTTTTTCTGAGGAATTGCCCCAGATGGAAAAGGATTTTCCGTATGCATAGTCAAGGGCTGAGGCGATCACGGAAATTATGGAAAGGCAAACAGCAGGAGGAAGCGAGGGATATTCGTTGAGAATTGCCCTGAGAGATTTTCCGTCAATGTATTCCATCTGAATAAATGGTAATCTGCCGTCCCAGATACCTCCGCCATGGACTTTGATAATGTTTGGATGATCGAGTCTGGCGGTTACCTTTGCCTCCACCTCAAACTGCTTCCTCAGGATCTCGTCAGCGCCGGGCTTGAGCACCTTGATCGCGCGCTCCATCTCGATGTCGACTTCAAAGCCCTTATAGACGATCCCGATACCACCTTCACCAAGAATGGAGGTGATTCTGCAGTTACCGATTATCTCACCGAGCCGGGGCAGGGATGATGTTCCGGATACTCCGGTGCTCAGGAGACTTTCACCCTGATCAGATTCTTTATCAATCAATGCAAATTCCTTGTTCTCTAAGGTTAATTAATATAATTTCACTTCTCAGCCTTGAAAACGAGAATTACTCCGATTCCAGAAGAACTTCTTAGAATGAACGCAAAAAAACTATTATCCGGAATTTTATTAATTATATCATTTATCCTGAATTATTCAACACAGGTAAATGGGCAGGATGCTGACAAATGGCAGAGCCTGGAGCCAGAGATTATTGATCGAAAAATACTGGTGACACAGCATTATGATAAAAAATTATATTCTGTTTTACCTGACACATTGCGCTCACTGTCGGGTATCAGAGGACAGACCTGGGTCGTGCTTAATAAGGTGGTTGTTCCACAGGGAACAGGTCTGAAAGTTCCACAGGGGATAAGGATATTCTTTGAACCCGATGCATCTATGCTTATTGAAGGTGCTGTGGAAATCATCGGTACAACCGAATCTCCAGCTCTTCTTTCGATAATTGATATCAATGAAATGTACATTGCTCCAAGGACCACACGGATCCTCTGGAAAGGTATTAAAGTAGGTAAAACAGGTAAGCTTACTCTTAAAAACGTTAAAATTTCAGGTTCAGAAACCGGCATTTCCTCAGAGGGAATCTGTGATTCGATGGTTATAGAAAACGTCACCTTTTCAGATCCGGGGAATGTTTCTGTAAAGTATTCAGATTTATCGGCACAAGTATTTCCCGACACTCCGTTTACTCTTATTTGCCCTAAACCATGGGTAAGGCGAATGGAGCAGAAAGGATACAGAACAGGTTCGAACTGGTTTTTTGGTCAGACCGCGGTTTTAGCTGCGGCAGGTATGATTTTTACTGCTGTAGGGTATTCTGTTGATCAGAAGGTTAAGACAAGCAGCACTCATGCTGAGGCTCAGGGGTACAGCAACAGAGCTACTGTGCTTTACAATATTTCCAAAGGTTGTTATATCGGAGCCGGAATAACTTTAGCACCGGCTGTAGTCTTTAAAGTCCTCTCAAACAAAAAATCAGATCCGGGAGACAAACGATGATGATGAAATCAAGAAAAACAGGCTTTCTTATCTTCTCAGCATTCCTGATGTTTTTTACGATCTGCCAGAGGGTAGAGTCGCCTCTTCTAAGCGACTATAACGGCTATTATTCTATTGAGGCACAGTGGATCTCACCACAGGATACCTTTCCGGTTCTTGCCCCATGTACTCTTATGTACATTACAGACAAAGACACATTTGCCTCAATTGATTTTCAGACTGAACCCGGGAATCGTTTCGATACATCCTTTCTCCGGGAAACATTCAATGATTCACAGATGGTAGTGGTGTTCACCGCGCCGTTCAAAGGATCGGTTCGGTTGATCGGTACCAGACCTAACGAACTGAAAGATACATGCACTCTTCCTGTAATTGTTAAAAACCAGTTCAGGCTCAGCGGAGAGACAACCGCAATCGCAGGCAGCTCAGTATCTGTCAGCATCTCATCTGTAGCTGGCAGGGCATTGACAGTTGAATGGTATGCCGGTAACAGATTCGCAGCCCGGACAGAAGGAAAAGAAACATTAAGCTTAAAATGTGATACGGCAGGAACACTGGATGTTTATGCGGTGGTTAAAGATTCTCTGGGGAACTCAATTAACACTGATACCATGGAAATTCTGTTTCTTTCCAGACCGCCAAAGGCATCATTTCCCCTGAAGACCTTAACAGTGCCTGCAGGACAGAGTTTTACTTTCACTGTTCAGAAATCAGACTGTGATTCATTGCACTGGATAATAAAGCAGCAGAACCGGAAGATAAGCACCATCGATGCGCTGACATTTACATTTACTGATCCGGGAATTGACACAGTAATTCTCAGGGGATCAAACAAGTATGGAATGCTGAGTGATCCTGAAACATTATTTGTAAATATCTCAGCATTTGAATACGGACTGAAGCCTGTTGCAGGAAAATTTCCTGATACTATTATGGATGGTAAATGGGCGAAGTGGGAGATAGAAGCAGTTCGCGGCAAAAAGGCCCTGAAAGACACCGGCATCTCCTATTTCTGGAATGTAATTCCTGACAGTATCTTTGATTCAATCAAAACCAGTATCAGTTCCAACACTCTTGAACTGTTTTTCAACGATTCACAACCCCCGTTTACAATCCTGGTTTCAGCTTTGGTGGGGACAGATTCCACCTACAGCATTCAGAAATCTGTCTATATAAGAAAATTCCGTCCTTACTGTACTTTTATAACTGGTGACACGACGATCTCTATGAGTCGGGATCTGCAGCTTTCAGTGCGTGCAGGTGACAGTAATGACAGTGGGTTGATAAAAGACGTTTTTTACAGGATATCAGATGATGGCTCGACATACAGTACCGGCGGGGCAAAGAAGTGGACTGTCAGATTTCTTACCCCCGGCAGAAAGGTCATCAAGGCCTGGGCTGTTGACAACGATGGGTTTGTATCGGATACTGCTT
>DAOTAZ010000391.1:0-3559 GCA_035382965.1 Chitinispirillaceae bacterium
GTCGGAATCACCGAGGCCATTCCCGGTGAGGATCAGGAGTCTCTGATAAAGCGGGCTGATGAAGCGATGTACAGATCAAAAAAAGAGGGGCGGGCAAGGATTTCTGTCTACGAACCGAACTGACCCCAAAGCAAACTCTACCACCCGTAACCCATCTTTGCACAAAACATCGCTATCGCTCCTGATACGGCGACATTAAGAGATTCCGCGTTACTGCTTATCGGTATTCTGAATTTTTTCTCGGAGAGTTTCAGAATCTCTCCAGTCAGACCTGATCCCTCATTCCCCAATGCAACTACCATTTTTTCTGCCAGGGAGAAATCGATTCCCGGTTCCCCTTTTACATCTGCAGCCAGGATAGAATACCCCATTCCTTTCAGCGATGATGCGAGGTCAAGGTAGTTGTCAGTGCGCCTTATCCACAGAGACAAAACTGTTCCTGCTGTAGCCTGTACGGCTTTTGGAGAAAAAGGGTCTGCAGACTGAACAGACAACAAAGCACCTGAAAAACCGAATGCGACAGCAGTGCGGAGCAGAGTTCCAATATTCCCGGGATCCTGTATGTTTTCCAGAAGCAGAATCTTCGAACCGGGTTCAGAAGGTAATCCGGAACTGTATGTGTCAGAAGGGAGTTTTACTACAGCAATTATTCCCTGAGGAGTCCTGGCATTGCTTATTGAGAGGAATTGAGAACTGGAGATCTCACGGACATGGCATCCGAACCGTTCTGCATCAATTTTCATTTCCTGGGTAACCAGTATCTCATCGATACTACCTTTAACAGAAGAAACCTGTTCTATCGCCTTTACACCTTCAAGAAGAAAGAAACCGCTTTCAACACGCTCTTTCATTCTTGAAAGGGACCTGTACCATTTAAGGGATCTCAGTATTAATCTCCTCCTGAAAAATCAGCAACTTTTCTCCTGGCAGAATCGACATACTTCAGATAAATTCCTCTAACCACTGTTTTTCAATGCATATATACAGCCAGGATCTCACATGTATGATACTGCCGGTCAGTAAATATGATAAAAACACAAAAGGAGAAGACTTCCATCTTCTCCTCGATAATATATAGATATCTGATTCGGAAAGGCTATTTCTTTTCTTTGATACGAGTTGACTTTCCTGTTCTTCCGCGCAGGTAAAAAAGTTTTGCCCTGCGTACTCTTCCCCGCTTCAAAACCTTGACATCTGAGACAAGAGGTGAATAGACGGGAAAAATCCTCTCCACATATACATTATTTGAAGATTTTCTGACAGTAACAGTTGTCCCTACCCCTGTTCCCCGTGTCTGAATCACAATACCCTGGAATTGCTGAATTCTTTCCTTCTCACCTTCTTTAATACGGAAAGAAACAGTAATGGTATCTCCAGGTCCGTAATCGATCTTACGGTTCGCCATCTGTTTTTTTTCGATTGATCTCATTAACTCCTGCACAGATACCTCCTCGCGAATCTGATGATTTATTTCTTTATCGTTTTATTTTCTTTTACATACTTTTCCCACAAATCGGGACGCTTGCTCTTTGTTAATTCGATAGCCATTTCCTCCTGCCATTTCAGGATATTTGCATGATGGCCGCTCAAAAGAACCGGCGGTACTCTCATGCCCTCAAACTCCTCCGGACGGGTATACTGCGGATGACTCAGTAATCCACTGTAAAAAGTATCCCCTTCAGCACTGTCTCTGTTCCCCAGTACACCGGGAATCAGCCTTGTAATCGCATCAACCAGCACCATGGCAGGGATCTCACCCCCGGAGAGGACATAATCCCCAATCGATATCTCCCTGTCGATATACTTCTGCCTTATTCTCTCATCAATTCCCTTGTACCGTCCGCATAAAAGAATCAGCGATTTCTCTTTTGTAAGGCTCTCCACAACAGAGTGATTTAACAGTTCTCCCTGTGGAGAAAGATAAATCACAAGCGGGTCCCGTTCACGGTTTCTCTCCCTGGCATCGTTTATTGCTCTGGCAAGAGGTTCCGGTTTCAGAAGCATCCCCGCATCACCGCCGTAAGGATAATCATCAACTGTCTTATGGCGGTCATCAGCATCACAGTAATCCCTGATATTGCGGATATCAATGGAGATGATACCTTTCTCCAGAGCACGTTTGATTATGCTGTCAGAGAATGCTCCCTGAAACATCGAGGGAAAAAGCGTAAGAATATCAAAGAACATCTTATTTAATTCCGGTAACTCAAGCCTACAGTAAATCCTCTATAAAGATTTTCCTGACAGTGATGCGCTGTTTACTTTTGTCGATATTCAGTATCGCATCAGTTATCAAAGGAATCATCAGCTCTGCACCATTTCTCCTTTTAATTTCAAGAGTATCTGCAGAAGGATAGCTGTGTACCCGCTGGACTGAACCGATAAAATCTCCTTCCTCAGAATACACTTCCATTCCCTCCAGCTCGAAACTGTAATAGCCGTCCTGACCGAGTTCCGGAAGCAAGTCGGATTCAACAAAAATCAGGCGGTCATGGAGCATCTGGGCCGCATCGCGGTCATTTACGTCCTGAAAACGACACACGGCAATTCCCGGACGAAAAGAGATTTCCTCTAAGATCGCAGGGGTGGTCTGGTTTTGGTTCTCTCCAAGAAAAACCTGCAATGGCGGTTTTTTATTCTGGAGAAAAGAGCCAAACACCTCAACCCCGCATAAGCCCTCGATACCCACAGCTTTCACTATTCTTCCCACGGCTACAATATCACCGTGCAAAGGAGAGTGCAGCACAGGATTTAGCTCTTTTTCTCTTTTTTAGGCTTTGGTTTGCGTTTACGCTCCCCTTTACGCTCAATTCCGAGCTGTTCAGGTGTCAACCCTTTTTCGAGTCCTTCCATCTTCTCAAAAAAACGGTCCTGCCTCAGCAGGTTTTTAACTGTCACAGTAGGCTGTGCTCCGTTTTTGATCCAATGGTTCATGCGCTCGGCATTGAACTCAAACTTCTTCGGGTTAGCCTGAGGATCGTAGGTACCTACAGCCTCAAGAAACCGCCCATCCCGCTTCATTCTGCTGTCAGCGGCCACAATACGGTACTTTGCTATTTTGCTCCTGCCCATCCGGGCCAAACGGATTTTTACTGGCAAGTTTCACTCCTTGCACTTAGGTTAAATGTTGCTGGAAAAACCAGGTTAATTGTTATCTATTTTAAAAAGGAGACAGACTTCTGAAAGCCGCAGCCTGTCCCCGCTTTCCTGCAATCTTATTCATCCTCTTCATCATCTGTTTCATCGAATCAAACTGCTTGAGCAACTTATTTACATCCTGAACTGTGGTACCGCTCCCTGATGCTATTCTGCGCTTCCTGCTGCCATCAATCAACTGCGGTTTTTCACGCTCTAACATGGTCATGGAGCAGATAATCGCCTCGATTTTGTTCATCGCCCCATTATCCACCTCAGTATTTTTCAGAGCTCCGCCTATTCCGGGAATCATAGCCAGAAGGTCACTGAGAGGACCCATCTTCTTTATCTGTCTTAGCTGATCGAGGAAATCCTGAAGTGTAAAGTTATTTTTGCGGATTTTCTTTTCGAGTTTTCTGCTTTT
>DAOTAZ010000392.1:0-3554 GCA_035382965.1 Chitinispirillaceae bacterium
AGCAGTTTATAAAGCAGCCCTGCAGAAAGGAAAATTGAACCGGTAGCAAATATCATTTTGTAAATGGCCTTTTCTCCTTGCCAGAAAAGAAATCCGCAACTGAGCATCAGAGCCAGGATAAACAAAGGTGAAAACCATCTTGTGACCTTATGCGATACAAAACAGAACCACGGCCAGCCATAACGGGGATTAAGGAAATGCAGCAGCCAGAAGAAAGCCTGGAAATTCCCGGCTCCGATCCTCACACGTCTGGTAAACTCCTTGGCAACATTTCCCGTCGTGTCCTCTTCAGATAACGCCTCCGGATCGTAAATCACTCTGTAACCCTGACGAACGACATTCATCGGTATCAGCACATCGTCATTGGAATAGGAGTTTGGCGGAATGGGATGAAACAGTTTTTTACGAATGGCATAGAACCCTCCAAATGCCGAGATAGTACTGTGAAGCATGCCTTCCAGTATTTTCTGCCTCGACTCGAACCTCCTGTAAAGCTTCTCCCCGAACTCCTCATCCCCTGCCTGAACATGTTCAATGTGTCCAGCTACTCCTCCGATTGTCTCATCAGCAAAATTCCTGGCTATCATTCTCAGACAGTTGCAGCTGTGCATTGTATTGGCATCTGTAAAGAGTATTATATCAGCATCTATCTGGGGAGCCAGCTTGTTCAGCACACCTGTCTTCCCGCCGCGTTCGGAAGCCACCCAGAAATGTATCCGCGGATCATTGAAACTCCTCACCTCTTTCTCTGTACCGTCAGTTGAACAGTCAGATCCGATCCATACAGACAGTTTCGATTCCGGGTAGTCAAGCGAAAGCAGGTTTTCTATCTTTTTCCTGATTACGCGTTCCTCATTGTAAACAGGAACAAGAACACCGATCTCAGGAAAAAAGTTTTCATCCCGCCTGACAGGCTTGTTAAATCTCCGTGCGAAGAGAAACAGCAGAAACGGATAGATAGTATAAGAGTAAAGCACGACAAAAAGGGAAAACCAGAACAGTATTTCAAAGGCTGAAATCATAGGATCATTTTGTCTGCCCTGGTGAGTTCAGCAGATATTTAAAAAGTGTTCTGCCTGCCTTCAATATTCTTTTGGCTTCACCGGGATGAGTAATCATCTGGGTCATTTTTGACATGATGTATCCAGGGCGGAGGTAAAACTCCCGTCTGGCCCTGTCACAGAAGGCAACAAGAGTCTCGTAGCTCAGTTCAGGATTTGAGACTACAGAAGAGTGCAGCCCGTCATCTGTGAGCCACTTCCGGAAATTGTCAGTGACTATCCAGCCCTTTTCCTTGAAATATTTAAAATCACTTGTCCCCGGATAAGCCATAATGGGAAAAAACTGAGCTGTGTCAGGATTGAGTTCCTTCGCAAAGCGCAAAGTTTTCCCGAGTGTCTCCGCGGTTTCTCCTCTGTTACCCACCATAAAACATCCATGTACCAGTATTCCCGCCCGTTTTGCATTCTTCATGAATGTCCGTATCTGCTCTATGGTGAGTGATTTTTTAATATTGTCAAGGATTTTCTGGTCTCCGCTTTCAAATCCTACGCAGAAAAGCCGGCACCCTGCCTTCTTCATCAAAACCATAGTCTCATAGTCAACATCTGCCCTGGAATTTGCCGACCATGGTATTTTACATGCACCGGCTTTTATCAGAGCCTCGGAAAACTCCCTGCAGCGTTTCTTGTCTGCAGTCAGAGTATCATCCTCGATCATGATCTCTCTTACTTCAGGGAAATTTGCAGCAATATACTTGAACTCCTCGACTATTGAGTCAATCGAGCGTTTCCGGTATCTGTGTCCCTGAAGTGTCTGTGGAATCACACAATATGTACACTGAAAAGGGCACCCTCTTCCGGTTACTATAACAGCAAGCGGATGGCGGCTGTGTCCGTAAAAATAGGGTGTGATATCAAGGAATTTCTTATATACAGATGTTACAAAAGGGATGCTGTCAAGGTCCTCGATGTATGGACGCGGCTCGTTTTTTACTATTTCACCGCTCTTCGAGCGGAACGCCAGACCGCTTATTTCCCTTAGTATCTCATCGTTTACACCTGATTCCGAAAGCCTCCTGGCCAGATCCACCAGGGTAGCGTCATACTCCCCAAAAGCAACAGCATCGATTCTGCTGTTAATTGCGAGGGTTTCCTCAGGAAGAGCTGAAACGTGAACTCCAACAAGAACAACAAACAGAGATGGAATCGCATCCTTGAGTGCACACCCGGTCTCTATATCGCTGTAAATGCTTGGAGTAGAGGTATCGAGAACAACTACCGACGGGCCGAATGATTTTACCTTTTCTACCGTCTCATCAAGTGATAATCCCGCCGCAGGTGCATCAATTAACAACACTTCGTGCCCGTTCTTCTCAAGATACCCTGTGGCGTAAGCCAGCCACATCGGGTAATACAGGGTACCACTTTTAGTCACCGCAGGAGATCTTGATTCTCGGGAATACTTGGGCAGAAAAGGTGGATTAAGAGTGACAATTTTCATGTAGCTGTTCTTTACTCAAAGGCTCTGTCGATCTTTGCTTTCAACTGGGGCTTTGCCAAAAGACCGGTATGCTGATCGACAATGTTTCCGTCCTTGAAAAACAGCATAGATGGAATACTGTTGATTCCATATTTGGCAGGCATTTGAGGGTTGGAATCCACATCACACTTGCCAAATACAACCTTTCCCTGGTATTCCGATGCCAACTCTTCGAAAATCGGACTAAGCATCTTGCAGGGGCCGCACCACTCTGCCCAGAAATCAACAATCACCGGAACTTGAGAAGAGAGTACCTCTTCAGCAAAATTCGCATCCGTTATTTCAACTGTATTCACAGCCATATCTACTCCTTTATTGATTTGCTGCTGTCTGCAGCAGTATTGAGTTCATCTTTTTCTGAGAGTGTCAGCAATGCCTCATTGTAAACTTCTTTCCACTTCGAGGGACTCTCACGGTATAATTCAATTATTTGCAATGCCTGCGTTCTGTCTATCCCTGTAATTTTTACCAGATTGCGGAACTCACATGCCTTCTGCTGGTCTGATAGAGTACGACTACTGTTTAAAATACTTATTCCAGCCAGAAACTGGGAAAATTCCTTAGGAACCCCCGTCTTTGGTCCTGCTTCTGCCAGCCCCACCAGAAGAACAAGAGAAAAGTATAAAACCAATCGAAACATATTGAAGCTCTCACAAATTTATAAAAATGATGGCTGGAACCGGTACTGTCAAGTATAGTGCGGATGCATTTGATTATTTGTCTGTGACAGATCTAAAAGCCCGTTGATAACCTCATCAGGACCAATCCTCCTCATACAGGCCCTGTCCAGCCTCAGACAGATATTTCCTCCATGAGCATGACAAGGCCTGCAGCATAGACTGGTCTGGAAAACCCTGTATTCAGGAAGTCCTGAAGGGAAAAAACCAAACTGACGGGTTGTGGGACCAAAGATTATCCCTGTTTTTACTCCACAGGCACGGGCAAGATGTGCCAGGCCGGTATCATTCCCGACGGCAAGCGAGCACACATTTAAAATACAGCCGCACTCATAA
>DAOTAZ010000393.1:0-3552 GCA_035382965.1 Chitinispirillaceae bacterium
ACAGACCAAACCTGTATCCGACAAAGTGCTTGAGATCATAAGTCATCTGCAAAGTATTTCCAATCTGCTTCCAGTTCAGGCTGTCAAGGCTGTAGAAAAAGGTCGCTTTGTCAGTACGATTGGTAAAGTCCATATCTATCCGCAGGTAGATACGGTCCTGACTGATCGGCGTACTTGCAACCTCTGAGGGGTTGCTTGATTTGGCGTTAACCATTACAACAGAAAGATTTGTTCCTGATTTCTTGACACCCACATATCCGTACTCGTATTGAAGCGCTAACAAACCCGCGACATCCCCATCCTTCATCCCGGATACATCCATTGCAATGCGGCCCGAGCATTTAGGTCCGAAGCTGCGCTGAGTAAGGGTGTTTTTAGCTCTCAGCACCCCTGCATCGACCCGGCTGGTTTTTATGCGGTAAAAGCCCGGACGTTCCGTCAATGACCAGTTTGCATTATCGGGATTGTGGTTCCATTGCCATTCAAGCTTCATTTTCGAAGAGCTGAAATCATCACTTGTCACAACCCCTGTAGTTCCGGGCGTAGTATTGGTAGGTATATTAAATGAGGTTGGTGAAACACCACCGTTAAAAACCGGCCAGTCATTCTGCCATGTTACAGGCATCAACCAGGGACAGCGGCCAACTGAACCATTATCCTGGAAAAGATATCCCCACCATGAACCATCTTCTGTCTGAATAACGCTTCCCTGTGCCACACCCTTGCTGCTGTGTGCAACTTTCCCTTCATATTTACCATCAATTGTACGGCATCGGTATACCAGAACCGTTCGACCATCGTATCCGGAACTTGGCCAGCAAATCAGAAAAACATAATACCATCCGTTTATCTTCTCTATATGCGAACCTTCAGCATTGACAATTACATTTCCGACCAGGCCATGAGCATTCGAGATAAGGATCTTATTGAGGCCGCCCTGTTTAATTCCTGTCATATCTGAATTAAGCTCGAGTATGCGGATATCACCGCCCCCGTAAACAATGTAGTTTCGTCCGTCATCGTCCATGAAAAGGGATGGGTCATGGTATACAGAATTAAACTTAACCTCTTTCCACGGACCATTTTCCACATCCTTTGTCGAGTACAGATGGGTTTGGTTTGAAGTGTAAGAAAAAGTCAGTACATAAAAAGTTCCGTCCTTGTACCTGATACTGCTTGCCCAGGAACCCTTGCTGTAGGCGTCTTTACCATTGTTGAGATTCATCTGATCATTGTTGACAAGAGTATTGTAGGCATATCCGACAGTGCGCCAGTTAACCAGATCTGTGGATTTTAAAATCGGGACACCCGGAGCGAAATGCATGGTCGTGAAGCTCATATAGTACTCGCTGCCTACCCTGACAATAGAGGGGTCGGGGATATCAGCCCAGATCACTGGATTTTGAACTGTTTCCGCGAACAGTGTAAAAACACTCAACAGCACTGCAAATACACATCTCTTGAAAACTTTTGGAGTCATCATGGTCACCCTCTGATTTCTCTGTTCAGGTTCTTTATTTTGTTTATTCATATTATCCGGTTATTTCAGGGATACATTACCTGCCGGTCACCACAAATCCCTTTGCGAAAACAGTGTTTCCGCTGCTGATTCTTACAATGTAGTAACCCTCAGGTATTACCGATGTTTCAAGGTTTACTCTCTGAGCCGATCCTGAATGTGCCTTAAAACTCTCAGTGTGCACCACTTTCCCTTTAAGATCATAAATACCAAGAGTTGCCATACCGGTTCCTGAAGTATTGAATGTAAAATTGATTAAAGAACCGTTTTTACGGATTTTTAAGCTGTTTACTCCACCTTTGGATCTTTTCAAAGAGACTTCCACCGGTTGTATCTCATAGAGTGAAACATTGTCTATGTATACAGATGGAGTTGCAGTTGCCACACTGAACTCAACCCTGGAATTCTCATAGGTGGGTTCTTCCATGATAAAATCAAGTGTGAAAGTCTGCTTTGACGCAGTCAGGTTGACCGCGATCTCTCCATCGATAACATTGGTAAGAAATGTTGTCCAGGGCTCAACCGGCATCCCTACATTAATATTCAGAACCCGGTTTGCTGATGCATAAGCATCATACACCAGACGGTAGGCTTTACCCTTTTCAAGCAGTATTCCCGGCTGAACCACCTGAATATCATAATAAAAGTTTCCGGTTTCACTGATTGTGAGCCTGTATTCGCCATCAACAACACTCCCTGTGCCTTTTCCGCTCCAGTTATTGAATGTCCAGTGATCGGTTCCGGATGAAAAATTACCGTTTATGACAAGATCCCTCTTTCCGTCCTCAGTGACAAAACCGGCTGTAATCGATTTAGACGAATTCATAGTAACAGTCAATGGATTCTGGTTCACGTTGGCATCACCGCTCCAGCCCTCAAAAACCCATCCCTCGGAGGGCACAGCCTTGAGTGTCACCTGTGTATCCTTTTTATAATAGCTCTCATCAGGACTCCTGGTCACCTCTCCCCGCCCTCTTGTGCTTACTGCAAGACGGTAACCGGCCCCTGTCAGAGACTGGGTTTTTAAATACGCCCAGGCTTCTTCACTCCCGTTTACATCAAAGGGTTTTCCCTTAAAAGCCGGATCATCATTGGCATTTGCCTTTCCGGGAGTAGCCCAGTCATGGATCATACCCGTGACAGAGATAAGTGTGATCTCACTTGTCATGCCGTTATTATCGGTACAGGGTCCCCAGTACTCCTTGAAAGACTTGGAATTGGGGTTTGAAACAGGGTAAGGTTCTGTTCTCTGCGCAGTCTGCGGACAACCGTACTCTCTGATTTTGGTGTTAAGGAAATTGTGGAGATTGCTGTAAGCAACAAAATCATCTGCCGTACCATGAATGTGAAAAATGGGCACCGGCCGGGTTTTTGTGCATCCTGATTGGCCTCCAAGAGGGTATCCGCAGCCAGGAGCTATCGCTGCGATCTTCTCCGGGATCTTGCAGGCCAGATAGTAACTCATCATGCCGCCCATGGAAAACCCGGATGCGTAAACCCGGTTGCGATCGATGCTGAACCGTTTATCCATCGAATCGATTATTGCCTCTATAAATTTGATATCTTTGTCTCCTCCAAGATCCCACCTCAGATCGCTGCCAGGAGCTGATTCAGGATATGTCACGATGAACTTTTCCCTGTCTGCGATCGGCTCAAACTTCATCATTCCCTGGTTCATAGAGGCAGGAATACCCATTCCGTGCATGGAAATCAGTAAAGGCGGATTATTTATGCCAGACGGAACATACACAATAGTTTTCCGGGCGAGACCACCTACATTGAAGTTCCATGTTTGACTGATCTGCTGGGAGAGAATACTTCCAGGAAGAAGCAGCGAAAAAACAAATAGCCTTGATAACTTATACATATTGCCCCCGAATGACCTTGATAATACTTCCCGGTAGCAGATCAGTAGATCATATATTCTCTAATATAGCTACACTTGATTTTAGTGGCGGGGATTTGCATCAGACAGCCTAAAAAAGTGTTCCAGAAAGCGGAACATTTAGCATATACAAATGCCCCTTCACCTT
>DAOTAZ010000394.1:0-3513 GCA_035382965.1 Chitinispirillaceae bacterium
GTTTTAAGACAGATACTAAGGTTTTAAGACAGATACTAAGGTTTTAAGACAGATACTAAGGTTTTAAGACAGATAATAAGGTTTTAAGAGATATAGACACCGCGGTAAAAGTGCTGTTAGTCAATTATTATCTGTCATATACAAAAGTTCTGCCCATGACATTCTTCCGGCATGGACAATGATTCAACTCCTTCATCAGTGTTTCAGGTGTCAGCATGAATCCACCACAGAGGGGGCGTTACGGGGGGGGGGGTTCTGCGAACCCCCCGTTAAGTTGGGGAGTGTCCCAGATCACCTGTACTCAGGTGAGCTGGGACCGGGGGAGGATATCCGATTCGCAATCGGATTCCTCCTCCGTATCTTAAACTAATCACAATCCCTTCATCAACAACTCATCCCTCCTCTTCTTTATCTCCCTCTCCATGTCAAGCGACACCGATGAGAGCCGGTAGTCGAAACGCTTGTCAGGAGCGGAAAGGTTAAGAGAGAAGACAACCCGGGTCTTCGGGAAGTCCCATCGGGCATAGGCTGTGGAAACTATGTGGGTATAGTAGTCGTAAGGATGATACCTGAGGTTCCATCTCTCCTGCTTTACATACCTGTCCAGCCTTACAAACATCAGTCTGGGATCGAGTCCCTTGAAAACCGGCTCCTTTTTGCCGTACTTTTTCTGAAGAAGATCGTAGATGTCATTTATAAATGATATGGTGCTGTTCCGGATCGCATAGTAATATTCGTTTACACTCCTGAAAACGTTGTAATTAAAATCATAATTCTTTAACCTGTTAAAATTAAAAGTCACTGTGGTCTGGAATAGTTTTCCATCATAGAAATAGTACCTCGTGCTTGCATCGTAGCCCGCTATCCTTGAGTTTGCCCTGTAAACAGTCACATTGAGCCCCTCAGGGAACTCATTTCCAAGCGGATCCTGCTGCCATCCCTGGGCATTGACCGCGTTTCGCACAGTCTCCGGTGATGCGCCCCAGTCAAGGTTGTCTATGCCGGACGGGCTCTGAGCGAAAGATACAGTGAAAAGGACAAGAAGTATTATCGGTAAATAACGCATTTTATTCTATCACTCCTTTTATTCTCGCCTCCGTGACCTCCAGCATCCCTCCGCCTATAAGAGGCGCGGTCTGGATAATTATATCACTGAATTCCACCTCTCCCCCGCTGACAAGATTCATCCTATTGACAACCATCTCTACCTTGCTCTGCCTGTCATTTCTGGAGATATTATAGGTGGTGTTGGTACTCAGATATCTTGCCATGTGAAACAGTACCCGTCCGTTTGTCAGGAAAGTATCATTCTCTGTCGAATCCGTTTCAGGGAAGATATCTATACGAATAAGATCCCCGTCCCTGACCTTGTCCTTTTCCCAGAACCCGTTGGAGAAAAAAAACATCCGTAAAGTATCCTCCACCATCGTGCAACTGTTCCTCCACTGCGGATTTCCTCCCAGACTGTCGTATGCCCCGTTAATAAGCCCTGTAAATACAACCGGAGGAGAATAGTCATCGACTGTAACAGGGTCCTCCACACAGCAGAGGAAAAAAGCGGTAATGAAGAGAAATCTCTTACAGAGAGAGGGAAATTCGATAAACAGTTTCATGATTTCCATTATAACATATATTCATTGTGTAGTGTCCGGTAAATTTAACACCCTGTATTTGAAACCACAAATGACTGTTTTCCGGTTCAGGGTCGGCATCGGTATCGGAATCGGCATCGAATTTTCAGTAGTTTAATAGCCGGACTCACCTGTAGGTACCAGAGGAGGAATTTCGGGGTGTTGCCGGATGGGAAACGGGGAATCGGTAATGAAAGCGAGTGCGATTTTGGTTCGATACCGATGCCGATTCCGATGTATTAAACTAACAAGTCAGTTTAAGCGAACAAAACACTTGATACTTCCCATTCCCTTTTCCATATTCTGATCACCCTTCCGATCGTACACTTTTTAAAGCGAGGTGCTCATGGGTCTATCCAGGGATGAAATAATCGATCTGGCATCCAGATACACAACTCTGGATCAGGCAGTTGATTTCCCTTTTGACGGTGATCTTTTCTGTATACTGATGAGGCCCTCTCCCCAGAATCAGGAGATCAAGGAGGAAGAGGGGTGGATTTTCAGAGGGTATGGTATCTGTATAGGCTACACGATGGATGAGGAGGCAAAGCCGCTGGGAAAGTGGCTGTGGATGCATTTTGCCAGTCTCGACACATTCCCCCCTGTCTCCCAGGTTCTTAAACTTCAGCCTCCCCACGTGGTAAAGGGGCGGTTCCAGAACGCAGACAGGACCCAGGAGGTAAGGCTTCTCAAGATGGGTATAGGAAACATGCTTGGTGTTTTAAACAGGACAGCCGCTCAGAGCCATAGTGATGACGAGCAACCGACATCAGCATCAACACAGGAAACAACTGATCACAAAGGTAAGATTGTGAAATTCAGGAAGAAGAAGACCTCGAAGGTGACGTGATATTGGTGTTTTTAAGGTCTTTTTTTCTTTCTTTCCTTTATGATATTTGTTCCTGCAGATAAAAGCATTTATTAATTGGTTAGAAAAGAATAGGATAAAGCCAGGGTCGCGTGTACAGTGCTCACTTCGACATCGCTCAGTGAGCACAAAGTCCCCCACAAATCCCCCACTGAAGGTAACGAATAAATATCCATGCCGGAAGACCGTCATTGGCAGGAAACGTGCTGCGAGACCGTAGATACCAGAACTGCGATTGATGCGATTTTTCTTGCCTTGGTCCGGAAATCATTCACGAGTTTTTGATGAAGAAATGTGGCCACCCCGGAGGTGACTTTGGGATTTAACGGGTTAAGTCACGATTTCACCTCGAAGATATTTTTGTATCAGCTTAAGAGATTTGCACCTTTCTATTATAATTTGTATAGAAATTATCACTCAGAAAATGTATAATTCATCCACAAGACAAAAAATGCTGAACCCATCTGCAAGGATGATAAAATGGCCATATCAAGAGCTGTACCGGTAATGTTCACAATTTTGTTCCTCGATACTGTAACTCTGCCCGGATTTAAACCTCATACCGTGATAAAAAGTGAGATGCCCTCTCCGGTTGCATGCAGGGTCGTTGATATCGACCTGGATGGTGATCTGGATATAGTGAGCGGGTCACAAACTGCAGGGACAGTTGTTCTTTTCAGAAACAGCGGCGGTGAATATATCCCGGAAACACTTTACACCGGGTCTGAAAAGATAACAATTCTGGAAACAGGCCTTATCAACGATGACTCTATCCCGGATCTGCTTATTGCCGGAACCCCCTCGGCTTTCTATCTGCGCGATGCCCACCTGCGCGCCCTGCTCAGCAATAATGACGGCAGTTACAGTGTCTTCACCTTTCCACCCACTTTCCGGGAATATGTGGATCTTTGTGTCGCAGACTGCAATAACGATGGAAAAGATGATGTGATTGCATCTGTTGATTATGATTTCGGTGATTTCGGGATACTCTATTTTATCAATAAAGACGACGGA
>DAOTAZ010000395.1:0-3512 GCA_035382965.1 Chitinispirillaceae bacterium
CTCTTCCCGTGTTTCTATCAAGCATTTTCCCCGCCTCTATTTCAAGCTTGATAATTCTCTGGAGCAGGGCCATCATATAAACGAGCTTCTCAAAGAAATTCAAGATGATCTGGCATGACCTTCAGAAACTGATAAACGATCACAGCCGTTTTGTCATATCTTCTCACCTGAGTCTTGATGGAGATTCGGTGGGATCGCAACTGGCATTCTACTGGTATCTCAATTCACTGGGCAAAGAGGTTATTCTCTACGATATAGACCCTGTGCCGGCTAAATTTGTATTTCTGAAAAACACTGACCTTATTCAGAACAAAATGCCTGAAGGTGAATACGTCCTTGTGGTTCTGGACTGTTCCAATCCGGGGCGCATGGGCTGGAGTACCCCTTCTCAACCGCAGGCAATTATCAATATTGACCACCACAGGGACAACACAAGATTCGGAAATATCAATATTGTCGAAACGACAGCCGCTGCAACCGGTGAGATAATCTATAAGTTCTTTACTTCTGAGGAAATTGATTTCCCTCCCCATGTGGCAGAAGCACTTTACGCAGCTATTCTGACTGATACCGGCGGGTTCCGTTTCTCCAATACAAACAGCCGGATCCTTCGTGCCTGTGCCGATCTTGCCGACCGGGGTACAGATTGCGCCATGGTTTACGAAAAGGTATTCTGTTCCCACTCCCGCAAAGCACTGCTGCTGCAGTCCCGTATCTGGTCCTCACTCAGTTTTCATCTTGACGGAAAAGTCTGCATCATGGAGATGCCTCTTTCGGTTCTTGACGAACTGGGAGCGCACTACAGTGACAGTGAAGGCATGGCTGATTTCACCATCACCGCTGAAGGTGTAGAGGTGGGGATCATGGCAAAATACAGTGAAACAGAGACTCACTTTTCACTGCGCTCAAAAGGTAGAGTGGATGTTGGAAAAGTTGCTCAGAGAGTACCTGGTGGTGGTGGCCACTCCAGCGCAGCCGGATGTACTATCAAGCAGCCGTTTTCTCTCGCACTGCCCCTGATGCTGTCTATAATAGAAAAGGAGCTGAGCTGAGAGGGTTTGGACGGATTTCTGTGCATAGACAAACCTCGCGGTCCGTCTTCTTTTCAGATTGTGAACCGGATCAGACGCTCCCTGTCTGTATCCAAGGCTGGTCATGCCGGCACTCTTGATCCTCAGGCCAGCGGAGTGCTGGTTGTAGCCCTGGGATTTGCTACCCGCCTCCTGCGTTTTATCCATTCAGAACCTAAAGTATACAGTTTCAAAGTCCAGTTCGGATCTCAGACAGACACTTTAGATTCAGAAGGAAAACTTATTCATTCAGGCGGCCGAATTCCTGATCGTCTGGAAATTGAGGAGATCATTGGTGAATTCACAGGTGAACAGATGCAGGTTCCTCCCGATTTTTCCGCTGTAAAAGTAAACGGTGTCAGGGCTTACAAACTGGCCCGTGATGGAAAAAAGGCGGCGCTGCAGGCGCGCCTGATCAAAATATTCTCCTTCCAGATGACTGATTATAATGCAGAAGCCGGAATCGGAGAGTTTCTTGTTCGCTGCTCAGGCGGAACGTATATCCGCACTCTTGCAGGTGACATTTCATCTAAACTTGGTACCTTCGGGTACGCCACAGAGATCAGGAGGCTTGCAGTCGGCCAGTTCAGCATTGAAAACTCGATCGATCCGCAGGACCTTTCAGATGTCAGGAATTATATTATTTCCCCTTCGGAACTGTTCCGGAGTTATCCTGTATTTCATGTCCCGGCAGACAGAAGCAGGTGTATAAAGAATGGTATGGATATCGATATTAAAAGCGATTCAGGTTCAGATGTGGTTTTTGCGTACTGCGGAAATGTTCTGATCGCTGTATTGCAACGTAAAGAAGGAACTGTTTTTCATCCTGTTACAGTGCTGCCTTTCGAGGTGAATAAGTGAAGATTCTTACTCTGGCGGAAAAACCCGGCCCGGAGATGTCAAGTGTGGTGAGCGTGGGGAATTTCGACGGTGTTCACCGTGGTCACCAGGCATTGATCAAAGAGATGGTAAGGCGGGCAAAGCAGGAGAAAAAAAACAGCGTCGTGATAACTTTTGAGCCCCACACCAGAGCTGTACTCTTTCCGGAACTGCCCCAGGTTCTTCTTACTACATTTGAGGAAAAAGCAGCACTCATAGAGCGCCTTGGAGTCGATTATATCCTGAAAATTCCCTTTGATGCTGAATTCAGCAGATTGACTCCGGAGGAATTTGTCAAACAAGTACTGATTGATAGACTTCATGCTGAGGAATGGGTTCTCGGAGAAGGGCATGCGGTAGGCAGAGACAGAGCCGGTGGAAAGAAATTTTTGCGTGAAGTAATGAGCAAATACCATATTAAAATATTTACCGCGGATTTACTGAGTCAGGAAGATCTGATTATTTCCTCGACACAGATTCGTGGATTGATTACTGAAGGCCGTCTGGCGGAAGCAGTAAAGATGCTTGGGCATCCGTACCTGATCTCCGCACAACGGTCACAGGGATTGAGATTAGGCTCACAGCTTGGCTTTCCAACCCTCAATTTTAAAAGGCCGCCTTCGCTGAAAGTATTACCGCCGCCTGGGGTTTGTGCTGCCGAACTGGAGTTTAAAGGAAACCTGCTTACCGGGGCCCTTTATTACGGAGAATGCCCCACATTCACTCATCGCGAAGCGCATCTTGAGTTTCACGCTCTTGAGATGAGTGGTGAGGTTCCGGAAACAGGAGAAACAGCTCATCTCTGGGTCTCCGATTATATCAGGGGGGACCGGAAGTTTTCAAATGCAGATGAGCTTGTAAGGCAAATGAAGCAGGATATCAACAAAATTCGGAATTTTTTTTCACAGGAGAAACGTCGATGGCTTTGACCAAAGAGCGTAAGCTGGAATTAACCAAAGAATATGGAAAATCTGAGAAGGACACCGGCAACACTGATGTGCAGGTGGCGATTCTCACCGAGCGTATCAATCTGCTGACAGAACATCTGAAAACCAACACTAAAGATCATCATACAAGATATGGTCTTCTGAAACTGGTAGGGCAGCGTCGCTCATTGCTCGATTATCTTTCCAGAGTTGACATTGACAGGTATCGTGCTTTGATTAAAAAGCTTAATATCAGAAAGTAGCGGAATTAATTCCTTCCGCTACTCTCTCCACCTTTACATAGTTGACAGATCCTTGGTCCAATTCTGCCGAATATTTTATATCTACATACTTTAAAAGTCAGGAGTTCAATTAATGGCTCGTATCTTTTCAGAAACCGAAGTCAATGGCATTAAGGTTTCACTTGAGACAGGACGTATTGCAAAGCAGGCAGGTGGTGCAGTTATCGCCCGTATTGGAGACACCATGGTCCTTGCAACCGCTTGCAGCGGTGCTGAATCGGAATCAGACTTTTTCCCTCTTTCAGTTGACTATGTGGAAAAAACCTATGCTGCCGGAAAAATCCCGGGCGGATTCATCAAGCGTGAGGGAAGACCCAGCGAGAAAGAGATACTTT
>DAOTAZ010000396.1:0-3482 GCA_035382965.1 Chitinispirillaceae bacterium
TGCCCGTGACCTTTGTGCCCTTAAGAATTCCCTCATGGTTTTCCCCCGGATAATCAAGGCACTTTCTGAGGCTGATGTCCCTCTGTTAAAACTGCTTGTGCAGTCACTGGAAGGGTTTGATCCTGTAGCCAGTAAGATTGAAGCCGCAATTGTGGACAATCCCCCTCTGTCTATACGTGAGGGAGGGATGATAAAAGCGGGGGTGAATGCTGAGCTTGATGAAATCAGAAATGCCTCCGTGAACGGCAAACAGTGGATCGCAAAACTGCAGGAAACGGAAAGAGAACGCACAGGCATTTCCTCTCTGAAAGTCGGTTTTAATAAGGTATTTGGTTATTTTATAGAGATCTCTAAATCCAATCTTGAAGGGGTTCCTGCGGAATATATACGCAAACAGACACTTGTCAATGGGGAACGGTTTATCACTCCTGAGCTCAAGGAGATGGAATCCAAAATTCTGGGAGCTGAGGAGAGGCTTTCAAGCCTTGAGTATGAGATTTTTGTGGCGCTCAGGAAAGAGATCGCATCGCAGTGTGCAAGAATTCAGAATGCCGCTGTTGCAATTGCCACTCTGGATATTTTCCTCTCCCTTGGGCGGATAGCTTCGGAGTATCAGTATTGCCGTCCGATTCTTACTCAGGGTGGAGATCTGGTTATAAAAGATGGAAGACATCCGGTTGTGGAACGGATGAGTACTGTGGGGCAGTTTATTCCTAACGATCTGGAGATGATAAAAAAGGAATCCCAGATTCTGCTTATCACAGGGCCCAATATGGCTGGTAAGTCCACATTTCTGCGTCAGAATGCTCTTATTGCCATAATGGCCCAGATGGGCTCTTTTGTGCCTGCATCGTTTGCCCAGATCGGAATAGTTGATAAGTTTTTCACCCGTGTAGGCGCTTCGGACAGGCTTTCCAGAGGCCAGAGTACATTTCTGGTGGAGATGATCGAGGTAGCCAATATACTGAACAATGCCACTGATGAAAGTCTCATACTGCTTGACGAAGTGGGAAGAGGGACTTCGACATTTGACGGGATCAGTATTGCCTGGGCAGTTGCGGAGTACCTTCATGAGACGCCCGGAAGGCGGGGACGGACATTGTTTGCCACCCATTACCACGAACTTGCCGAGCTGTCGATTCTCTACCCGCGTATAAAGAACTTTCATGTGAAGGTAAAGGAGTGGAATGACCAGATCATATTCTTGCGGAAAATTGATTCCGGGAGTTGTGATCACTCCTATGGAATTCAGGTCGCGCGTCTGGCAGGTATACCGCGGAAGGTGATAATCAGGGCCAGAGAGATTTTAGCCAATCTGGAAAACATGGAGCTTACACCGGATCACAAACCTGTTCTCGCCAGGCATCATGGGGAGAAGAGCAGGAAGTATCAGCTCGAGCTTTTTTCAGGTGTTCAGATGAACGCGATAGATTCGGCTTACTCGGAGCTTATTCATCAGATACAGAACATCGATATTGATACTCTCACCCCCATAAATGCGCTTAATCTGCTCAGTGAATTTAAGAAAAGAGCCCAGGATTTGACTTTCCACTAACCTGAAAACTGGGTTCCTGCTTTCGCAGGAACGACGTTGAGGTGAAAAGTGTCGCTTGTAAAGAACACTATCCACCTCGAGGGTAAACATTCACTGCCGGATAGAAATGATACCGATATGAAAAAAGAAGGTCAGATAAACAGATTATAACCGGAGCTGTCGGCAACGTTCAGGTATGATGCAACTCCTCCGAACTCTACTCCGTCAATAAGTTCCTCTTTCTTTATTCCCATTATGTCCATCGACATGGTACAGGCCACCAGACGTACTCCGTTGCGCATGGCTTCCTCCATGAGTGTCTGGAGAGAGTACACGTTTTTCTTCCTCATGATATAGCGGATCATTGCACCACCCATTCCTCCCATGTTCATCTTTGAGAGGGTCAGTTTTGAAGGCCCTTTGGGCATCATCATGCCAAACATCTTTTCAAGCAGGGTTTTCCTGACTTTCACATTTTTTGCTTTTCTGAGAAGGTTCAGTCCCCAGAAGGTGAAAAACATGGTTACACTGCTTCCCATCGAAGCTGCTCCATTGGCGATGATGAATGCCGCAACCATTTTATCGAAGTCATTTGAAAAGATAACCATGGTCTTGCTGGACCGGATATCCTGTGGAAGGAGACATTTGTTTGACTGACTGCCTTTGCGCACGAGGGCACTGTATACGCCATCGTCAACCTTCATGTCAAGAAGTGTGTTCCCTGTTCGTTTGCACCAGGAAGGAATATCGGCTGCAAATCCAGGATCAGTTGCTCTGATTTTCACGGTTTCGTTTTCAGCGATCCGATCGAGTCCCTCTTTGAGTTTCATCACCGGACCAGGGCACTGAAGTCCGCAGGCGTCAATTGTGAGTACTTCAGGCTCCGGAAGTGAACTTGACACAGTTGTGCCATCATCACGGACATCCTGCGATGAGCTCTGATTTGTATCAGCGGTATTGTCTTCAGGGAAAAACGCGCAATAGGTTCTGTAACCGCCGGAGAGATTTTTAGCAGTAAATCCGTTCTGAATAAGCAGACGGGTGGCCAGGTGACCTCTCAGTCCCACCTGGCAATAGGCTACTACAGGCTTGCTTTTATCGAGCCCGGTGAGTTTTTCCCGGAGTTCATCGAGAGGGATATTTACTGAACCGGGGATATTTCCCTGTTCATATTCCATTTTTGTCCTGACATCGAGGAGAACGTAACCCTCATTCTTTAACTGTGGAATTTCTTCTGCATAACAGGCAGGAGTCAATCCATTGAGGATATTCTGCGCGACATAGCCGGCAATATTGACCGGGTCTTTAGCACTGCCGTAAGGGGGTGCGTATGCCAGTTCCAGATCGGCCAGATCGTTAACTGTGAGTCTGTGTCTTACTGCGGTAGCAAGAACATCTATTCTTTTGTCAACACCCTTTGTGCCTGTTACCTGTGCTCCCAGAACCCTGCCGTCTCCGGGTGAGAAGATCAGTTTGATCGACACCGGACTTGCTCCCGGGTAGTAGGAGGCATGGCTTGAAGAGTGGGTGTAAGATTTCAGATAAGGGATATTCCTGGCACGGGCATTCTTTTCATTGAGTCCGGTAGTTGCTGCGGAAAGGTCGAAGATTTTACGGATAGAGGTTCCCTGGGTGTGTGAGTACTTTACATCACGGCCGGAGATCAGATCTGCGATAAGGCGTCCCTGTCTGTTAGCGGGTCCGGCAAGAGGAATATGGGCTTTATCCCCTGTAACAAAATCTGTAACCTCGACCGCATCGCCCAGTGCGTAAACATTTTCAGCGCTGGTCCGCATCTGCTCATCGACAATGATTGCACCTTTAGAGTTGAGTTTGATTCCGGATTGAGCGAGGAAAGCTGTATCGGGCCTCACGCCAATTGACAATATAACCAGGTCAGTATCGATACTTCTACCGCTGTTGAGAAAAACCCGTACTTTTCCATCGC
>DAOTAZ010000397.1:0-3478 GCA_035382965.1 Chitinispirillaceae bacterium
GTAATCAGGATATTGCGTTTATATCGGTGATGGGGAGTCGTCCGGACGCCCGCAAGCTTCAGGGGTTCAGGCGTGCGGTGCTTTACAATGCCCAGGGTGAGGTCGTACAGAAAATTGACATGAGAAGCGACTCCATTTATTCCCTGGACAAGATGATTCAGGAAAACAGCAAAAGGGGTCCTCTCTTCATACGCATGTACCGGAAGTGATTTTTTTGCAGAGAAGCATGAAAACAGGGGAAAAGGCGGTACCGGTTCCGGAAAAAACTCAGGTAAAAAATTACAGGCATAATTTTTCCTGCTGAACCTAAATCAAGAATATTGACTTTTTCCTCACCTCTGTTTTATATTCAACAAACTTATCCAAAAAACGAAATTTTGTATTTCAGGATGGAATGACCATGAAAACAGTAGTTGTGGACACAAAGTCGATTGAGCGTAAGTGGTATGTGCTTGATGCTGCCAATCAGACCTTAGGAAGGCTTGCATCGAAGGCTGCTCAGATTTTGATAGGGAAGGGTAAGGTTGCTTATTCTCCAAATCAGGATCATGGGGATTTTCTGATCATAGTAAATGCAGAGAAGGTTGTGCTGACCGGAAAAAAGGCGGAGACCAAAGAGTATTTCCGTCATTCCCGGTATCCAGGTGGTGGAAAAATCCGTTCCTTCCAGGAGCAGATGAAGCTTGATCCGTCGAAGGTTCTGGTTCATGCTATTCATGGCATGGTTCCCAAAAATGCGCGTGGCAGGGCTATAATGAAGAAGCTTCATGTGTATTCCGGGTCAAATCATCCTCATACTGCGCAGCAGCCCACTGCTTTAACCATCTAATAAGATAAAAAAGGAGCTGGTCATTTTGGAAAACAGGTATTCTGCGACCGGTAAGCGTAAGAACGCGATTGCGACCGTAATTATTCGTCCCGGCAAAGGTGAGAGGATCATAAACGGAAGGTCCATTCAGGAGTATCTCATGAGTGATGTACTGGTGAAGGACACGGAACAGCCTTTGCATTTACTTCAGGTAGCTGACTCTTTCGATGTGGTTGCCAGTGTTCGTGGGGGCGGTCTTAGTGGGCAGTCTGGCGCGATTCGTCTGGGAATTGCCAGGGCATTGGCTTTGATCAGTGAGGAAAACCGTAAAGCCCTGCGCAAGGGTGGATTTCTTACCAGAGACTCCCGTGTGGTTGAGCGTAAAAAGTATGGCCAGGCTGGAGCCCGCAGAAGATATCAATTCTCAAAGCGATAGTTTTATTCCCATTTGTAATAAAATTCTGTTGCTTGCACTGGAGATATCGTTCGTGTCAGATTTATCGGGCACGAACGTTTTCATTGGATGCAGGCGGCGAAGTTCATTTATAACATCATAATTTCACACGGTGAGAGCGGAAGACGGGTGCTGTCTGCAGGGATGGTAATCTATCCGCTATGAATCTCCGTGGAAGTTCAACCCATTAAAGTTAAGGAGTTTGTATGTCTACATTGTCAGTACAAGACCTGCTGGAAGCCGGTACCCATTTCGGCCATCAGACAAAGCGCTGGAATCCGAAGATGAAGCGCTTTATTCTTTGTCCAAGAAACGGCATCTATATCATCGATCTGAATAAAACTCTGCTTTCTGTTGAAAAGTTCATTGCGCGTGTACGCAAGGAAGTTGCCAAGGGTGGAAAGGTTTTGTTCGTTGGTACAAAGAAGCAGCTCAAGGACTGCATCCGGGAAGAAGCCGAACGTTGCAAGATGCCTTATGTAACCGAGAGGTGGCTTGGCGGGATGCTTACCAATTTCCAGACTATCCGCAAGAGTGTTACCAAATTGGAGAAAATCGAGACTATGGAGGCGGATGGTACAATAGAGGCTCTTCCAAAAAAGGAAAGAATGCTTCTTATTAAAAGAAAAGAGAAACTCATTTCTGTGCTGAGTGGTATCCGTGATATGCGCAGGCTTCCAAGTATCATCTTTGTTGTTGACACAATTAAAGAGCATATTGCAATTGACGAAGGGCGCCGTCTGCGTATACCCATCGGGGCGATAGTAGATACAAATTGTGATCCTGATGTGGTTGATTATCCTATTCCCGGTAATGATGATGCCATAAAGTCGGTGCAATTGATTGCCAGAGCAGTTTCTGATGCGATCATAGAGGAGAGCGCAAACGTCACTGAAGTAGAAGTAATCGAGCAGGAGACTGCAAAAGCGGCATCTGCACCAGCAGAAGAGGCTGAGGAAGCAGAGGGAGATGAAACCGAGGAAGTGGAAGAAACAAAGAAAAAGCCTCGTGTTATTCACAAGAAAATCGTTAAATTTGCCGAAGAAGAATAACGGAAGCACATCGGATCTGCAGGAAAGAAAAGGAGAATAACAAATGGAAATATCTGCTGCACAAGTAAAAGAACTCAGAGAGAAGACAGGGCTTGGAATGATGATCTGTAAGCAGGCTCTGATCGAGTCCAATGGCGACATGAACCTGGCAATTGAGAATCTCAGAAAGCAGGGGCAGGCAACTGCTGCACGCAGGGCGGGTAAAGCGGTGAAGGAGGGAAAGGTCACCATTATGATCGAACCTTCCTGTGGTATAGTTTTCGAAGTCAATTCAGAAACAGACTTTGTGGCCAGAAATGAAGATTTTATCGAGTTTGTTGAAAAGCTGGGAAAACTCTTGATTCAGGAGAAACCTGCTGATATCGAAGCTGCCCGGAAGTTGACATCTCCGATGTTTGGCGGGCAGTCTGTAGAGAGCAGACTGACTGAGCTTATTGGGAAAATCGGGGAGAACATCACTTTCCGCAGGTATCGTAAGATGGATATCAATCCTGCAAATGAACGCCTCTTCAGCTATCTCCATGGGAATGGGAAAATTGGTGTTCTGGTCAAAGTTTCTGCTGACAAGGAGCTTGACAGTCAAGCTATGGCGGATCTGGGGAAGGATCTTGCCATGCAGGTTGCTGCTGCCAATCCTATCGCAGCCAACAGGGAAAACATTCCTGCGGATGTGGTAAATAAAGAGAAGGAGATTTACTTTACTCAGGCTCAGAGTTCAGGTAAACCGGAAAAGATCTGGGACAAGATTGTTGAAGGTAAACTGACGAAATTCTATCAGGAAGTCGTGTTGACTGAGCAGGCATTTATAAAGACTCCGGATATCAGTGTGACTGACCGCATAAAAGAGACTGAGAAGCAGACAGGTGCAAAAATCAAGGTTCTTGATTTTGTACGTCTTGAGCTTGGTGCGGAGGAGTAATATACCTGATGGGTGCCAGGTTCAAGAGAGTGCTTTTGAAGCTTTCCGGTGAGGCACTGGCCGGAAGCAAGGGCTTTGGCATAGATCCGTCGGTTATTTCAAGAATAGCCGGGGAGATTGCCGAGGTGCGTGCCGCCGGGATTCAGGTAGGGATAGTAATTGGCGGGGGGAATTTTCTCCGCGGGGCTACAATCGAAGGTGTTTCGAGGGTAACCGGTGATGCCATGGGGATGCTGGCGACAGTG
>DAOTAZ010000398.1:0-3473 GCA_035382965.1 Chitinispirillaceae bacterium
GAAATTCCATTCTCCGCCATTGGTGGTCTGAAAATCGATCAGAATTTTCTCAACATGCTCTCACCAGGCAAAGATATAATCGTTCTGCTCCGTGATGAGAGCCGCTACATGGGTGAAATAGAAATTCGTTCAATCTCTGAAATCAAGAATAACCATATTTTAATAAACGATCAGGAATATCTTGCCACCCAGTTTCCTTTAACATCATCGGGCGAAAACACACCGGCACTAATTGTAGTACTGATGAATCAGGGCCGGAAACCAGAATAATAGAACTGAGAGGAATTTATGCTTAGAAAGCACGGGTTCCAGATTAGTAAACTTATGCCGGTACCACAGATAATCTTCAAGCCTGGAACGCTGAAGTTCAGGGCGTTCAAACAAAAAGTCAGGTTAAATATTGAACGGGAAAACTTTACTATAAAAACAGTCGAGAACAATGAGGAGCTTGCAAAAGCCCTCAGACTGCGATACGAGGTATTCTACAAGGAACTGCTTGAAAAAAAGCTTATCACCGGGATGGATATTGACAGATTCGACTTTAAATGTGATCACCTGGTGATTATTGACAAAAAAACCGGCAATTACATAGGAACATACAGACTTATCTCCAGCCTGTTTCATAAGAAATTCTATTCGTCTACAGAATTTCATCTCGATGATATCATAAATCTCTCTGGAACAAAACTCGAGCTTGGAAGAGCCTGTGTACACCGTGATTACCGTACGGGAAGTTCAATAGCGCTTCTCTGGCGCGGTATTACCAATTACATGAAAGAGACAGGTACAAAGTATCTGTTCGGATGTTCGAGTGTTAAGACAACCGACATACGCGTCATAGCATCAATTTACAAACATTTCCAGGAAAACGGGAAAGTCTCGGATGAAATAAATGTTTCTCCAAAGGGAAAATTCCGGATGAGGAATTTCAGAAAGACTCTGGAAAGCATCACTCCTCAGGAAATAGCCGATGCCAGAGAAAAGATCCCCCCACTTTTAAACTCCTATATCAATATGGGCTCAATGATCTGTGGAGAACCCGCACTTGATAAGAAGTTTAAATGCGCGGATTTTCTCACCCTGTTTGATGTCGAAAAATCAGAGAAGAAAGTGCACAGAAAGTACCAGATATGATCGGAGCGGTCATTAAGTTTTTTCTCTTTGCGCTCCTTCTTCTTTTGTATGTACTCACTTCTCTTATAATACTCGTTCTGATCAGAAGTGAAGAAAAAAGACTCAGATTGCTTTCCAGAATCACTTCACTTGGGTCTCGCCTCGGGATCTTTATTCTTGGAATAAAGATCAAAAAAAACAATTATCCCCCTGAGAACACCTCACCATGCCTTATAGTCGCGAATCATCTGTCATATCTTGACATCCTCATTCTGGCATCATCGGTTCCCTCACTGTTTATCACCTCCGTTGAAGTACAGAAAATGTTTTTCCTGGGATTCATGTCAACGATGGCAGGCAGCCTCTTTGTGGAACGGCGAAGTAAAACCAGACTGAAAGAGGAGATAGAGAGGCTTTCGGAATTATTGGAGAAAGGTTTCACTATCACACTTTTCCCTGAGGGCACTTCATCAAATGGTGACTCTGTTCTTCCGTTCAAAGGAGCACTCTTCTCCGCTGCCGGCAAAAAAGGTATAGATATCCAGCCTGTGTGTATAAAATACCACTCTATAGATGGCAGGCCAGTCTCTCCGGATAACCGCGATCTTGCTTTTTATTATGGAGATATTGTTTTTTTACCACATCTGTTAAGACTTTTTCTGGTAAAGAGAATCGATGTTTCTGTCACCTGGCTCGATCGGGTAAGAACAGACCAGGGGTCCCGTAAAGACATTGTGGATTATTGTCACAGGTCAATTTCTTCGGTTTATGCCGGCAATTGACTTTTTGTTATTTTTATTTCCGCTTCGGTTATGAATTTACGTTATATTATAAAGTAGGAACCTGAAAGTATCTGAAAAAGAGCAGAGGAAAAATGATTCAAGGAGGAACATATGCAAATCAAGCCAGTCCATGCAAATAGCTATTCTGGCCGTGGCTCCTCCGGAGAAAACCATTATTTCAGAAAGAAAAAGCTGAAACGTCCTCTGGATGCCTTTATCATCGTTGGCGGCTCAGAGAGGAGAAACGATCCTGGACCCGGGTTAGCTTTTCTGAGAGATTTTATAGAACTTCTTCCCGATGAGCAGGTCAGGGAAAAAATCAATAATCTGCGGGATTCCTACGAAAACATAGACGACTTTCTCATTGACAAACTGATTATCGAAGAGCTTTAAAGAGAGAAACTGATGTGGGAATAACAGATCAGATCAAAGCTTCTCTTGAATCGAAGCTGGTGATACGGTACAAGCCGGACCGGGAAAAAGCATCACAAAGTCTCTCATGTGTAATATGCGGTAACGGTTTTAAGCCCCAAGGAACACTTTGCCTCTATGCAAAAAACGAGGGGTATGTCTGTGAGGCCTGCGGCAGAAGGTTTGTCCCGGAGATGATGGAGAAAATTGATGAGTACCAGAACCGGGACATAAGAAAGATTATCCGGAAAGATTCCCCCCGCCCTCTTCTCAGCAGTGACGAATGGAAAGATGTAAACGATAATCTCGAGGCTCTCTCCAGGATAATGACAGACTTTGCAAAAGCAGTCTCAAGAGGGATCGTCGAATCTTCCGCAGGCTGTATTGGTGTGCTTCATTATGCCAGAGATATTCCTGCTCCCCCCAGAAATCCCGGTGAATCCGACCTGGATTATGAATCCAGATCGAAATCCATCCGCCAGAAAAAGCTCTTCGAAAAGATCAGAAAAGAGACCTGCGGCCGCATCGAATTGCTTCATAGCTACTTTGCCAAACTGGGAATGCCTGTAACCGGCAGAAAAGTATCTGACAATGGAATTTCTTGACGTGCTTCATCCGGATGGTTCACCAGCCGGAAAAAGGCTGAGCAGGGTGGAAGTGCACAGAAAAGGACTTCACCATCGCACTGTTCATGTCTGGGTCCAAAACACAAAAGGTGAATTGCTTCTTCAGAAAAGATCATCCAGCAAGGAGGTCTTCCCGGGATTGTGGGATATTTCCTGCGCCGGCCATCTCAGCGCCGGTGACAGCAGCCTTGACGGTGCGGTACGCGAGCTTGAGGAAGAATTGGGAATATCCGTAAATAAAGATAAGCTCCAGTTTCTCTTCACGATTCCCCGCCATTATACCAGCCCTGTCTCAAACATTATCGAAAATGAGATAACCGATGTATATCTTCTGAAAAGGAGGATAGAGCCGGGGAATCTTGAGATAAACAGAAACGAGATCGATGAGGTACAGTTTATTTCCATAAATGAACTGAAGAGGAGAGTTGAGAAAGGGGATCCGGATCTTGCAGATCATAAAGTAGAGTACCTGATGCTTCTTCAGGGAGACTGGCTGCAGACCAGCGATGTTGATCTGGCTGATTAGTGAGATTATTATCTG
>DAOTAZ010000399.1:0-3458 GCA_035382965.1 Chitinispirillaceae bacterium
ACCCTGGATGGTTCCGCACCCTCTATGCACCCGTTTTCTTCTGTCCGTTGCAGATCCTCCTGCCACCCATATCCATTCTTAACACACCATCTTGCTCCCTCTACCGCAACTCTCATGAACTCCCGCTTGTCTACCCTTATTCCCCCCCTGCTTCCGACTCCCGAAGGCACCTCTTTAAACAGCCGGTCTACAAGCATCCCAAGCCTCGGCTGAACCTCACTGTAAATAAGATTCGTCAAGACGAGTCTCATTCCGCAATTAATATCGAACCCGATTCCCCCGGGAGAAATCACCCCTTCATCAACATCCATCGCAGCCACACCTCCTATGGGGAAGCCATACCCCCAATGCCCATCGGGCATACAAAGGGAGTATTTGACTATACCGGGAAGCATGGCAACATTTGCGGCCTGGTTGAAGACCCCCTCATCCATCTCATCGATCAGTTTCTCTGTCGCATAGATACGGGCCGGGACTCTCATGCCTGGTTTAAAGCCGGGCGGAAGTTCCCATATGGTGTCGGTAATCTTCTGAAGCTGGGAAGGGCGAGTCATCTCATGCTCCTCTAATCACGCCAGGATAAGTTCATTGATAACATTTTTAACTCCCTGGGTGTTCTTTGCCGCATACTCTGCTGAGTAGTAGGAGTTCCAGTGCGGAACCTTTCCGCTTAAAGTTACCACTCCCTGTTCAACTTTCACCGTAACCGCCTCCAGATCCAGCATATTCATCCTGTCGAGAGCATCATTAATCTCAGTGGCAATCTGATCATCAGAAACATTGTGAGTGGGAACAACTGTAAGCTCATTTATTACCTGAAGAACACCATCGATCTCCGAAGCAATCTCTGCGCACCTCTCCTTTCCCCAGAAAGAATCAACCGATCCCCTCAGTGTCACCATCCCCTCATCCACATATACCCGCACAAAGTCCGTATTAATGTTTCGGTCAAGAGCTAAAGCACTGCGGAGAGACTCTGCGATTTTTTCATCAGTTATTCTCCTGCTGTACCCGGGGTACTCTATTTTAAGCCTGTTTTCTACTCTCCTGACTCCCTCAACACTCCTTGCTGCATCTTCAGCAGAATTCAACGCAGCAAGATTTTGCACAACCCCGCTAAGGATCACACGGCTATCCTCCACCTCCACATTGACACGCGACTCATCGATTCTTGTGTCGGCCCGAAGCTGCGCCTTGACATTGCGCAGTATCTCCTCATTACCTGTCATCCTCTGCTCCTCTCAAACTTCTTTGTTAACCATTAATAAAATACGTTCTCATTCCGGAAGTGATGATGGGGAAAGTGGGGTCAGGGGCTTCTGGCCAAAGAGCTCAGCAAACTCCCCGGGAAGAGAGGAGAGAATCTGTGACAGGAGACCCGATGTAACAGCAATACTTAGAACACTCATCACCACCCTGGAGTACCTGACAGCATCCCGATACCCTGTCCCCGCTCTTGCACCAACCCTGTTGTAATATTCCTCAAGATTAAACAGATCACCGGACTGCCTCTCATATAAAACCGCTTTCAGTTCCTTTGGAAGCTGAGCACCCAGGCTCTCCCTGTCTGCAGACTCAAGCCGCTCTCCCAGAGTTGACAAAGAGGCATCCACTATCGCTGCCGCAGCCGATTCATCCGCAAGCTCCGCTCTTTTCTTAACCTCCTGAAGAAATTCATCGTAGTGCATTATAGTGCCCCTGAAAAATTTGTGATTCTGATACCCATATAAGGTTGAGAGCAAAATCAGGACCCGCTTCAGGTAAAACACTGGCATTCTTATTGCGATACTAACAAACACACCCCAAAGAAAGGAAATCAGATATGGCAGATATCAAAAGAAACATCACTTACACGGCAATCCCACTTACAGCACTTGCGGTTGCGGGCATTATCATGAGAAAAATGGCCTCAAAAGATATGGAATCAAAAAGAGAGATAAAAGAAACCATCTCGGAAGCTTTAAGAGAAATCGATGACACGGTTAACGAGCTTAAAACCAGTATGGAAGGCAAATCTGCATCACAACTGGAACGCTCGCTGGACTCACTTCTTGAGACCACAAAAAGAAAACTGGATCGGATCAGTTCTTCCATAAAAACCAAAATCCATTCCCTGAAAAACAGAGATACTGCCTGTTCAGCCTGACCGGAAAACATGATAAGTTATCGGAATCGGCGATACCGGAACTGCTGACACCGATAACTACCCAGGAATAACAAACCCTGATCCATCCGGAACAAGCTCTTCCAGATACTCTATATGATCCAGCTCATCTTCATAATTTTCCTCTATTTGGGCACGTAATTCGGCTTCCATGCCGTATCCCAGTAAAAATTCATACCTCCTCCCGATATAACGCTCATTCTCAAGCAAAACCTCCAGGCACTCCTTCCCTCCCAACGTCCTCACTACCCCAGGCAATGTCCCATCAAGCTCCTGGTTCAGACAAAAACTCATATCCCGAGATATGCGGCTTATCTCGTCTAAAAAGCTCTCAAGATGTTCTCTGTGATCCAGACGAAAATTCTCAAGAGCCGCTCTTATTCCAGGGTCACTGATCTCCGGAATCGCTTCACCATAACAACAAAGTAAATCCACCTCCAACCTGCTTAAACTAATCAGTTCCTCCCAGATTTTCAGGGTCTTCATTATGTCTCCCTCATCTCCCAAAGCTAAACAGAAAACAGCAATGAGCATACCAAAGGGCAGAAATCTTGGATATTTCAGATACAAAACTAAAGTGTACCCCTGTATTACCGATATATAGAATGAAAGCACAAGTTTATCTCCCACGGATGACGGGAGACAGAAACAAAGGGGAGAGGTCCAGGGAGGGATCGAACTTCCAGGGATGGAAGCAAGCCCCTGAAAGAAAGGCAGGTAAGCCATGAATATCCAGTCTGTTGTTTCGGCTTACGGGGCCAAACCTTATGAACCCTCTGCCAAGAGCGGAAAAAAGGCAGCCCCGGAAAACACGACGGCTGTTGTTGAAAAGGAGCAGGTTGAGTTCTCTGATACTTCTCTCAACCTTCAGAAAATGCGCAATCTGATCAACGATATTCCCGATGTGCGCATCGCAAAAGTGGAAGAGATCAAGTTGAAGATCAAGTACAATGGTTACCCAATGGAAACCAACCTGTACAAAGCTGTTAAGCACATGGTCGAACAGCGGATCTTATGATCCCCTCTTAAGCTACGGTCACCACACCCTTGGCGGATCGCATGTGATCTGTTGAGGGTTTTTTCTTGCCTTTTAAAATTACTTAACCCATTTTTACTCTCTTTAATGCCCAGGTGGCGGAATAGGTAGACGCTACGGACTTAAAATCCGTTGACCGGTAACGGTCGTGCCGGTTCGATTCCGGCCCCGGGCATTTTTCAGTTTTCTCACATTTAATAATCCCTGGAATTGCCCCGAAAAAATGGACACGTGACTAAGCAATTTTCTTCCGTTTGA
>DAOTAZ010000400.1:0-3441 GCA_035382965.1 Chitinispirillaceae bacterium
AGGGTACGCATCTGATCCTTTGAAACCCGTTCCGGCCTGCGGAAATCATAAAGTGCAAGCGATTTCTCCATATCCCGGGGTTCGTCAGTATTGAACAAAGAGGCTGCGGGATCCCCTTTAGGGCCTTGTTCAGATGCATCGCCACCTGCAGACACTGCAGACAACAGGGCATCAACTTCTTCCTGGGAAAGGATATCGCTCACAATAACCTCTTGCTATTGAATAATATACGTTGTAAATAAAACATCGCTGACCTCACCTGTTTTTGGAGGAAGCGATCTGTTCACCAGTCTTACCAGGTCTTTCCTGATCTTTGTCTTTGCATCCGGTTCTGTAACTTCCGCAAGTGTCAGTTTCGAGAGATGATCTATAAGAAGGTCCTTGAATCTGGGAGTCCTTCTTGAAAGTTCCGCTGCCAGTTCAGGAAAAGCCTTATCATCATACTCAAATATTATGGCCGCTTTCAGGAATCTCTCACCATCGGTACCGGCAATATTTACAATTGCCTCAATTGGATTATCGGCAGTTGTGGCACCCATTCTGGTTGTCATTTCAATTGCTTTTTTAAGTGAATCTGCCTGCTGAATGGCATTTTTCTCCTCAGGGCTTCTGGGGCGAAATGCACTTACCATGACAAAAGCAATAATTGTATTGAGCAGAACCACCGCTGAAAGAATACCTATAACTAAAAACTTGTTCCCCTTCTCCTCATTTGCCCCTTTTTTCTCAGCCGGAGCGTCCATTTCTCTTCTTCTCTCGTCCATCTTCACGGCTCCATTTCATGTCTTCATAATAAGTAAAGCAGTATCCGGTTAACTCTCCGGATTCTCTTTCTTCTGCACATATTCAACATAAATTTCAATTCTACGATTCTTCCTGCGATTTTCAATTGATGTATTCGGAACAAGCGGACGGTATTCACCGTAGCCGATCGCACTCAATCTCGAAGGTTCGATTCCACCTGCTCCGGCCATAAATTTAACAATATTGAGCGCTCTTGCAGCACTCAACTCCCAGTTCGAAGGGTATTTGTAATTGTGAATCGGTATATCATCTGTGTGTCCTTCAACCCTGATCTGTGTGTCCGGAACCCGGTTTATTATTTGTGAGATTGAGCTGAGTACCGGTATCAATTCCGGCTTTATCTCGGCCTCACCCAGGTCAAAACCAATCGGATCACTCAGTTTAATAGCGATTCCACTCTCTGTGACCTTCACCTTTATGGCGTCTTCAAGATTCTCCTCTTTTATGGCTCTTCTAATCCTCATCGTGGCATCTATTGCCAGATGCTTATTCTGATCATTGCCGCCAAGTCTTGGCACCATCACCTCTTCGGTTATAAGAATCGAGGGGTAAGATTCCAGTACTCCACCCAGTGCGTTATGAAGCGAAGATGCCGCAATATCAAATTTGGCAGGATCAGTAGTTGACATAGCCAGAAGCATCACAAAGAAACAGAGCATAAGCGTACACATGTCACCCCAGGTCATCATGTATGCCGGAGTACCACGCGGGTTATCTTGCTTTCGCTCCCTGGCCATTAACTCTCCTATTTACCCTGATTTCTTTCTTTCATAGCTGCAGCCCTTAACCCGGGCTCCAGAAAGGCAGTCAGTTTCTGTTCCACAATACGGGGATTATCTCCTGATTGTAAAGACATTATCCCCTCAAGCATCAGTTCTTTTATCAGTATCTCCTTGCGTGAATAAGCTTTTAATTTTTCAACCAGTGGAAGACATATAGCATTAGCGAGCAGGGAACCGTAAAATGTAGTGATCAGAGCCACAGCCATATTGGGTCCGATCGACTCGACATCACTCATGCTGCCAAGCATCAGCACAAGTCCAATCAATGTACCAATCATCCCGAATGAGGGACCCATGGCTCCCAGAAAATCAAATATCTTCGCTCCCTCTTCATGACGGGCCTCGGTAAAGGTGATCTCTGTAGTGAGAATATCTTTTATAAGATCCGGCTCTGTTCCATCAACAGCCAGTTGTATCCCCTTTTTCAAAAATTCATCATCTATATCTGCAGCACGGGCCTCAAGCGCCAGAATTCCCTCCCTGCGTGCCTGTTCGGCAAAATCCACTAATTGACGAATAATCTCGACATGAGTCGTTTTCTTCACGAAAAAGGCGTTTTTAAGGATTCCAAAAGCATTGAGAAGTTTGCTGGCAGGAAAGGCTGCGATAGTAGCGGAGACCGCTCCACCCACAGTGATGTAAATTGATGGCATGTCAATAAATGCAACGATGTTTTCGATCTTGATTCCAAACACTACCAGAAGGAATGCAGCCGCCAGTCCCAATACTGTTGCAATATCCATAAATCCCAAGACTCCTTTGTCCGGTTAACTACTGCTCCGGATTGCTCCTTGATCCATCCTTCTTGATAACCTGAGGGCCCTGATTACATAATTGTTTATATTTTATAGTTTTGCGTACAATTTCTTCAAGGCTGTTCTGCACGATTATCTTCTTTCCATTTGTCAATGTGAGGACAGTATCGGGAGTAGATTCCATAGTCTCGATGAGATCGGCGTTGAGTACAAATTCCTGTCCATTTATCCGCCTTAAAGCAATCATCCCCGCCTCCATAAGTTTCTATAATATCATTAGATACAACTGATTGCAATAATACGGGAGAAGATTGATTGAAAAAATCAGAGCTTCTCCCGTTTCATTTATGCTTTACCTCACCAGTTGAACCAGTTCCTGGAGCATGGAATCACTGGTGGTGATTACCCTGGCATTTGCCTGAAACCCGCGCTGGGTCGAAATCATGGTTGTGAACTCGGTGGCCAGTTCAACATTGGACATCTCAAGTGCACCCGGTTTGATCACGGTTGTGGAACCAACACCAGGCTGCAATAATACTGCATCCCCGGAGTTATTGGAAACCGCATACACACTGTCACCCATCTTCCTGAGTCCCGCGGGGTTGTTAAACTCCGCCACGAAGATCCTTGCTATTGACTTTGAGATTCCGTTGGTATAAATACCTGAAATCTCTCCCGTCTCGTCAATTGCAATCTCCTGGAGTTTACCCATGGCGTACCCGTCCTGCTCTCTTGCCGCAGTGGTAGTCGCCGATCTGAACTGAGTTATTCCCTGGAAAGAACCCGGTGTTCCGACATTAAGTCTGATTTGAACGACATTAGAGCCGTTCATCGGATCAAACCGGAAATATGTGGACTGATCGTCAAAAGTAAAGGATGAAGGTGAACCATCCTGACCGAAAGTGATCCTTCCCCTGTTACCGCCCAGGATCTGCTCCCCACCCTCCATACTCACTTCCCACAGCCACTCGCCGGGAATTCCGGTATGAGTAAAAGTAGTGGTCATGGTGTGCGCATCACCCGATTCATCGTATACCACAATAGATGTACTGTGTACGCCTGTATCCCTGGCTGCCTGAATCTCAGTAAAGCCCATGTTC
>DAOTAZ010000401.1:0-3411 GCA_035382965.1 Chitinispirillaceae bacterium
ATGAAGAGTGCTCCGTCAAGAGACGGATCTGCTTTGGTAATGGCCAGCCAGACAAGAGAGAATAACCACGCGTAAATGTGTGATGAACTTTCCCAGTAAGAATTGAGAAAATGAAAAGTGTAAAATCCCGCACATATACTAAGGATTACTGCCGCTGTTGCGGAAATAAGGGCATGAGTTTTTTTTATGCCGGGAAACAGAATCGCAAGTCCCGGGAAGATAAAGAGAAGGAGAATCCAGTTCAGAACCACCAGCAGGGGGGAATCGATTCTTACCCATGACTTTTGGAGTATATCAAGAGCCATCGTTGCCCAGATCTTTACCCCTGGAAACTGAGACACAACGGGTGTGATAAAAAAGTCAGCTCCGGACATGGGATCTGTTACACCGATAAAAACCAGCTTGCCTTTAAACACTGACGGGTCAACTGTTCCGTTCAGCACATCGACGGCTGAAATTTCAGGGATGGGCTTTTTCTGGTTTCTGAAATTTATAAAAGTTGTCGCAGCATAGGATGTAAGAGGAATTTCGGTATCTTTTATGATAATCTTTCCATTGCCGTCAAGTACCAGATCAGCCGGAGATGCACCAAAGTAAGATGTCACTGCGGAGACACAGAAAGAGGGGAAGTATTCTCTGCCAACCTTTATCACATGTATGGCTTCACGGATCTTCTGGCTGGAGCTGCTTGTGGATACATTCAGGAAGCCCCCGTAACTGGCATATCTTGAGAAGAGCGTATCCGCAGCATCGATCTCAGAGGCAGCATAGAAAGGTATGTTTTCCAGTTTTTCAGGGTTGGAATATCTCAGAAAACGGAAATTCATTATATCTGCCGGGACATGCTTCTCCTGTGCTGTTCTGTCATTTGTAATACCACCAGCCCTGAAGGGAAGCACAAGATTTGGGGTACGGGAGAATACTGCACTCAGACTGTCGTTTTCATCCTTTTCCGGGCGTCTGGGGAAGAGGAAATCCAGGGCGATACAGTTGGGGGAGCCTGATGAGATCTTCTCGATCAGGTAGGCCATACGGCTTCTTGGCCATGGGAAAGCTCCCAGTTCTCTGATGCTTTTATAATCCACGCCGACAACCAGAACTGAATCAGCGGCATCATGTGCTATGAGCGAGAAATTCAGATCATAAAAAAGATTATCAAAGAAACGCAGGGGCTTAAAGAACGTGATCAGTGCAAGGAGCAGAGTTCCAACTCCCAGTATCAGAACCTTTTTGTTCATCTGGGCTGCTCCATGAATATCTCTGCGATTCTTTTGTCGCGTTCCTCGTTCCATTTCTCCCAGGAATCGGTTGAGTCAGCAGAGAAAGAGAGTGGTTTTGATGGTACGCCGAATTTATCGATTCTGATTTTTTGCATGGAGCGTACAATCTGTGTCCAGCTATCCATGCTGACTTCCTGGGGTCCCGCGATTTCATCAGGACCTGATATCTCATGTACACCCGCGACTTCGGATCCGGGCTTCCGTGCAGCGTTTCTTACCGCTACTTCTCCCGAATAGACTTTTACTTCCGATGAGGAATCGGAATATACTGAAGTCTGATACACTGTGCCATGTACAGCAGCGATTGCGGTCGGCAGTTCCAGTTCGAATCTGCTTATCTTGTCCTTGAATTGCTTCATCTTTGTCCAGATCGAACCTGCCGGGAAACCGATCCGGGTTTTTGAATCTTCTTTACCTGTATCCCTTAGAGCCTCCAGTGTCATCTCTGTTTTCTCATTGAGCCTTACCACCGACTCACGGTTTATCACTATCTCCGCTCTTGAGGATGCTGCGGTCTGGATTATGTCACCGGGGTTGAGAATGCTGTTAACGGTCAGCTTACTGAAAGTATTGCTCCCTTGCCGCTTGATTCTGACATCTCCCTCAATACAGGTGACCACTCCCTGTGTGACTGCGATTTTTTTGACAAAAAGGGTATCAGGTATAGTGGTTTCCTCTTTTGCTGATCCGGTACTTTCTGTTATTTGCGGTTTTCTCAGTGTAAGTTTCGACCCGGTCTTTATCAAATTGACATCTTTGATTACTGGATTTTCCCTTTTGATTGCCTCTCCCAGTTCTTTGCTGTAGTAACCGTAATAATCTATGCAGATCAGGCTGAGAGATTCACCTTTTTTCACCTGGTGAACAAAGGTGTCTGAATCGGTGGAAGCGGTAATAATTCCAATGGCGGCGATAATTGCTGAAAACACGATTCCCACTTTTTTCAGCCGCATATATCCCCCTGTATTCTTGTGTAAACGGAAGCACTTGCTTATCTGCATAAAATATGATTTGGCGAAAGCAGGATGGGTTTTCCTGTATTGGCAGAAGGAATCGGAATTGTATCGGCTGAAAATCCTTTATTTCTGGTTTAGGGCAACTGCTTGTGGTATTTTTAGAATCTGTTATAATACTGGTGCACTAAAACTATTCTAAAAAGAGAGGCAGAAAAAAATGAAAAAGAGACCGGTGTGTCTTATTATTCGTGATGGCTGGGGCAGAGGAAGGGAAGAGAATTCCAATGCCATTTTCAAGGCAGCTACCCCTTTTACCGATCAGTACGAAAGAAACTGTCCCACTACCCTAATTGAAACCTCCGGGCTCAGTGTGGGGCTTCCTGCAGGATATATGGGAAACAGCGAAGTCGGCCATCTCAATATCGGGGCTGGACGTACAGTTTATCAAAGCCTTACCCGTATTGACAAATCAATATCAGACGGGGATTTCTTTACGAACATGGCGTTTCTTACCGCTATAGAGTATGTCAAAAAAAGCGGCGGCAATCTGCATCTGGCCGGTCTGATCCAGGAAGAAGGTGTGCATGCGGTAACAAGGCATTGTATTGCGCTTCTTGAGCTCTGTAAAAAGCATGATCTCAAAAATGTGCTGATTCATGCTATCACTGACGGCAGGGACACTCCGCCTAAATCCGCCCTTGAGCACCTGCAGTTTCTTCAGGAGGGGATCGAGAAGACCGGTACCGGAAGAGTGGCTACAGTCATAGGACGCTATTATGCCATGGACAGGGACAACAGATGGGAGAGGACTGAACTGGCATACCGTGCGATCATGGAGGGGAAGGGGACCAGTGCCGGAAACTGGAGAGAAGCTGTTGAGAAGGCTTACGAATCCGGTGAAACTGATGAGTTTATAAAGCCAAAGATTATCGATTATCAGGGTATGAGTGAGAAGGATGCGTTCATCTTTTTCAATTTCCGTTTTGATCGCACACGTCAATTAACAAAGGCGATGGTGGAACCGCGGTTCTCTGAATTCAGCAGGCCTTTTGTCGTATCCTGCTTTATCGCAATGACCCATTATTTCGATGATGGCAATTTCATCGAGGCTTATCCGGAGATGAGCAATGCCAATATTCTCGGTGAAGTGTTGTCTAATAATGGCCTGAAGCAGC
>DAOTAZ010000402.1:0-3402 GCA_035382965.1 Chitinispirillaceae bacterium
TGAGCGGTAAAAAGGCAGGGAAAGCAAAGGGAACTCAGGAAAGCAGTGAAATAGAGGTTCCGGAGTACTGGAATGCTGAGAATACTTCACAGAGAATAGTTGATTTTGCCACTTCCTTCTTCGATTCTTTTAAGGGTGCAGGTATCGATTTCCTGAACACGATAAAGGCTGCAATTGAAAAGGGGTTCAGCGAAGCGAGGGGGATGCTTGGTGCTGTGCCTAAAAGTGTCTCTGATCTTACAGACCGTACTTATGAACTGGTGATGGAAAAACTCGATAAATGGGCAGTGGAGAAGGGTATACTGACAACTGAGAATGGCGTGTCAGAAACTGTAGAAGCCTGATCTACCTGGGACGTATCGGGAGCTTAAGACCGGTTTCCTGAATCTCTGCAATCAGCTCCCGAAGCGTAGCCAGATTTTTTCTGCTTTCAGTCAGAAATGCTTCAAATTCTTTTAATTCCGGCTTTTCAAGTCCTTCGACCAGCTTTCCGGCCTGGTTTATAAGCCTGTCAATCTTATCTGCCATCCTGTTTGCCGTGGAGAGAATCTCTTCTACATCCTCAATCATCGCAGGAACATCCTTTGATAGCTTTTTTGACATAGCTGATGTTTTCTCAAGGATTTTCTGAAGGGAATCCAGCCCTTTTCCCAGATCAGAATCTATCTCTCCGGCAACATCAAGAACAGATCCGCTGATGGAATCAAAGGAAAGGGCAACACTCCTGAAACGACTGATAAACGATGGAGTGCTGTCTGTGCCGTTCTTGAAATCGCTGCTCAGCCGTGAATAATCATTGATTACTTCACATAATAACTTGACTTTAGCAATAGCTTCCGCGGGACCGAAAGAGATGTCGCCGTAGAGAACTTCGTCTTTGCCAACGACTCCTTTTTCAGGATTGCCGGGATCGATCTCCAGGTATCTTTCTCCCATCAACCCCTTCACTGCCGCAGTGATTTTGTAATCCCTGTAGATCTGGATGGGATTGAAGGTTTTTATCTCAACGAAAGCATTCTGCCCCTGGCTATACACCTTGTACACAGCCCCTGCTTCCATACCTTTCACTCTTACCGGGTCCTGTATATTGAGGAAATTGAGGGTATTGATGGGTTTGAAGGAAACAGTCCGGGTTTCAACAGCTTTTCCGGTTTTCCATACAAAATACGCGGCAGGGGAGAGCAGTAAAACTGCAAATACCGCCAAAATGATATAACCAAGAAACCGATCGCTCATGCTTCTAAAGATAGGTAATCTCTAATGGCTTAGCAAGCTCAGTAGCGCAGTGTATAGAGACTGAGCGAGTCTGAAGGATCACGGGGAACTACTTTGAAAGGAATAATTCCCACTGTTTTTCCTTCCTTTGTCTTGAGCACTACTTTCCATGAACCAGGAGGGGTATTTCTCTTATAGGTGAAACCACGGTAGCCCTGATCCCTTCCTCCGGTCAGCTTGTAGCCGATTTTTGTGGTTTCTTTCCATTTACCATTTGAGGGATCTTTGTAATACCAGTGATGATAGATCTCTTTTTTCAGACGGGTTGGTGCGAACACTGTAGTGAAGCAGAAGACAGTATCACCCTGGGCATATTTGTAAACTTTCTCTCCTGATTTGAACGGCTCGTACCATCTGGGTTTCTCTATTTTGCAGACATACTCATTGCCGCTGTGGTTGACAGACCTGAAAACAGCCATCTTTTTCAGTGAAAGGGGGACAGGCGGAATGACATTTAGAAAGTAAAAGAGAGCAAGAATGGAGTAAACGGCTATTACCGGTTTGAGGGAGATCTTCGACAGGGCGATCCGGGTCACTGCGAAGCAGAGAAGCAGTGCAGTGGTGATGGTCAGAAGGAAAATCCATGAATTCATAATACCAGTGAGTACTGGGATAAGGAAGTTAAAGATCATGACTGCACAGATGCTCCAGAATGTAAATGCGACCTGGGCATTGCTGTATTTTTTCTCCAGAAACTCATTGCAGACAAGAATTCCGGCCAGACAGAGAAGAAAAAGGAAAGTCAGAAGAGATGATGTGCTTTTGAAATAGTAAACTGTGCAGGCACTGAACATTCCTCCGAAGAAAAACTGGGCTGCCGAAGGGAGATATTTTGAAAAACGGAATGTCACGTTCCGGGATATCAGTATGACTATGATGGAAGAGAGGAAGAGGTAAGCGGAGAAGATTGAAAGATCAAGGGCGTTGTCTATCCTTTTCAGTGTCAGTGAATCCCAGGTACTTCCGCAAAGGAAGCATACAGTTGGAAGCTGTGGTTTGAGTCTGGAATAAAACAATTTGATTCCGGTAAACATTGTCAGATTCCTTTTAGAATGTTTTCAGAAAGAGTATTAAAATAATAATGGTAGTATGGATTGGGCCTGAGGAAATCGGAATCAGTATCGGTATCGCGATCGTCTCCCGGTAAGTTTGAATGTATTTTTGATCTCATGAAATGCAGATTTACTCCAGTCTTTTGTTTTCTTTTCTCTATCCTGATAACAGCCTGTGCACAGCCTGTAATAATCAATGGAGAGATGGTCAGTTCCCTGGTAGGCAAACCGATCAGCACCCTTCGGGTGCGTGATTTGTCGGGAAAGCCGGTGCTTTTTCAGGTAGATGAAGTAACCGAAGAGGGGGAGTATGTGCTTACAGAAGGGGAGGAGCCTAACACCGAAAGCGGGAACGGTTTACTTGACAAACGGGATGAGATAGTTTTTTTGTGGGAAGACTGCAGTGCAGCGGGATCATGGGATTCTTCTGTAAACGATGGAGTCCTGGTCAGAGTAGAAAAGAAATCCGAGTCACGTTTTGTTATTATCGATGCCAATCAGGATGGCGATCTTTCAGGAAAGTCTTATTTACAGTATGATCATTCATTACAGATGCTTCGCACTCCATACTATTATGCTCAGTTCGGGAAGGATCGGTTCCATTTTACCAGAGCAGGTATAAGGGATCTTCGGGGCAGCGGCTATATAGATTTAACTGCGGAACTGAAAATCGAGATAATGCTGAAAGCACTCTGGGGGCTGATTCCGATCCGATATACAGAAGAGAGTATCGTATGTATTGTAAAGAGATACAAAACCGGCCCTCTGCGACTTATCAGAAGGGGTGATTTCCACCTCAACCTTGGGCTTGGGATTAAGGGAAGCCGTGCTGCTGTCAACCAGATCTGTTATCCCAGGCTTGTAAATGTCCCTGTCTATATTCATGTCCCGATCCGTTTCAGGTCGCTTTTCGGAGATGCGCATTTTGAGATGTCTCCGGTAATAAAGGATAAAAAAGGCGGGTTTGCATTCAAGGTCCCTCAGGCCTCCTTTTCTCAGCCTGTCAATGGCCCCGACATAGATACGATAATAGATCTAATACCCAACCACCGCTTCATGGGGGTTACTGACGGTT
>DAOTAZ010000403.1:0-3383 GCA_035382965.1 Chitinispirillaceae bacterium
TTCCGGAATGCTCGGGAAAGGGGGGAACGAAACAGGATCGTTACTGTTTTAATTCACCTGCTAATATTTATGAATTGTATATCTTAAGGAGGAATTATGAATCGCAAAGGTTTTACACTGATTGAGCTGATGGTCGTTATTGTAATTATTGGTATCCTGGCAGCACTGGCTATCCCGAAATTTACCGATGCTTCAGCGAAGGCGAAGATGAGTGAAGCTCCGCCTGTTCTGGCAGCATTTGAAAATGCACAGTTTGCACGTATCGCCGAAACAGGAGATGTTGGTGGTGAGGGAGATATAGTTTTCAAAAGGGATACCACCAGCACGTGGTGGAATTATACTTTTGGTAGTACTAATGGGGTTTTCGATGCTACTGCCAAGAATAACATCGGAGATTTCCCTAGTGCTGGAACTCTGACGACAACCGTGACAAATGATAGTGGAGGAACTGTTACTCATACCTCCAGTCATAAAAATGAAGCAAATAAATATCTTCCCAATTTTAATGCTAAATAATTATCAACAAGGTATTTGGGCCCCCCTTTACGGGGGCCTGTTTTTTTTCAAATAAGATCCCCCCCCATCAGTACTCTAATATCCGTCTGAATACTATTCCGCAACCGCCGCCTGAGCACGAAGAAGGTCATGGATTGTCAGTATTCCCACCGGTCTGGCCTCTTCCGAATCAGTGATTATCAGAAATCCATGAGGAGAGTTGATAAAGGTATCCGCGGCTTCTTTTACTGTGGAGTTGATCCCTGTGATACAGGCGCTGGAAACAGAGGGTTTTTCTCCACTTGACAATGCCAGTTCGATCGACTCCCTTGTAAGTAACCCGGCAACCCTGTTTTCTATGGTAAAGGGAAAACACCGGTAGGGTGTAGAGGACACTATCGATTTCAACTGGTCAGGATCAAGAGAATCAGCTATGACCGGATTGGGGTTCATGATATGGGAAACCGGGAGATTCTGCCAGCTTAAAAGATCTCTGGGCGGCTTTATCTTAATCAACTCATGTCCGTCCTGTAAAAGCAGAGCATCATAGAAATTGTGTTTCAAACCGGCCAGGCGGGAAACGAGCTGGCAGATGAAAGCACTTATTATAAGACCCGGGACAATCTCAAACTGATGAGTCATCTCGAATACAATCAGCGTTGAAGTCAATGGCGCCCTTATCAATGCTCCCAGACACGCGCTCATCCCTGCAGTTGACAGGATCAGAAAGTCGGAAGAGCTGATGGGAAGCCAGAAAGATGCCACACCGGACACAAACGCCCCGCTCATCCCGCCTATAAACAGAGATGGCGAAAAGATCCCTCCGCATCCGCCGAAACTGTAGCTTAAAATTGTCGCCGCAAGTTTTCCCACCAGCAGGATCCCTGCCACCCACCACACAATTCCGTTAACAAGTGAATCAGAGAGATCGCCATAACCCAGTCCGAAAATTCCTATCTTGCCGGTGGAGAGAAAAACCGATATTCCAATTATCCAGGTGAAAAATCCGCCAATGCAGGGGTTGAGCCATTTTGGAAAGAACCCCGGACTGGACTTACGCAGCCCCTGGCGTATGCTGAGAGTTGTTTTCTGAAATATCACAGCGAGTAAAGATGCAATGATGGCGACAACAGGAATAAGCAGGTAATTAAACCAGGTATCACTTTCAACATGCGGGAGAGAAAACGCGGGCTGCTTGCCGATTATGGCATAGACAGTCAGCGCACCAAAAAGAGAGGCAATTAATACACGCCCAAGATAGCGGGTGTTCAGATCATTTATGAGTTCCTCAATGCAGAAAGTTATTGCCGCAAGAGGGGTGTTGAAAGCTGCCGCGAGTCCGGCAGAGGCACCGATAGCTGTCGCTGCCCGTCGCTGGCGCTTTGCCGTCCCGGTAAGTCCGGAGAGCCATGATGCTATCCCGCTGCCGAGAAATACTGTCGGACCCTCTCTTCCGAGGCTGAAACCTCCGCCAATACTGACTATCCCGGCGATAAATTTTACTACCACAGCTTTAAACGGAATGTACCCAAGCTCTTTCCAGTACGCTGCTTTTGCCTGGGGAATGCCGCTTCCTGCTGCATCAGGGACCACCTTCAGGAGAAAAGACACTATTAAAGAGGAGACCATGATAAAAACAAAGCTCAGGATTAAAAAAGTCACAGTGGAAGAGGAGCAAATCCTGATATAAAGTACTTTATACAGGGCATTTGAAAGGAGCATGAAAAGCACTGCACCGGATGCGGCTGCAAGGCTCAGGAGTGTGGTCTGAACAGTTGTCCTTATGTTTTCTGGTAATCCGGAAATAAGACCAAGACTGCTTTTAAGGCTTTCTTTAAAGAAATTCATTTTGATTCGGTTTGGATCGGCAGGACCTGCTAAGGGAGAAATGGAAGTAAATAATCGAATTTTTACGGTACAAAAATACTTTCTGATAAAGATATCTTCCAGATACATATGATATTAGTAAGCATTGGTGTCTTTTTGCTCTGAAAGAGCGTAATTTAACAGCCCGGGCTGAAGGCCTGGGGTGAAAGGGCGATATCCGGATAATTTCAATTATATTATTGGAATCTAAATCGTATATAAGAAGGGAATTATCCTGCCCTTTCAGGGCTGTTTTTGACGGATTTATGATTAGGGGGCAAAAAGGTTTCGATACCGATACCGATGCCGAGCAGAGGGATATGCAGTTTACTTTTGGTTGCAGGGAAACAGGAAAAACATGCTGAAAAGGCTCGATCAGATTCTGGCCAACTGCGGCTACGCAACCCGCAGTGAGGCCAAAAAACTGATAAAAAAGGGATCGGTTAAAGTAAACGGGAGTGTGATAAAAGATCCCTCTTTCAAGGCGGAACCGAAAACTGTGCTGTTTAAGGATGAACCGTTGGATTTTCCAGAGGGACTCCTTGTCATGTTCAATAAACCATCAGGATATGTTTGCTCCCATGACTCAGGTGAGGGGCCCCGAATCTACGATCTACTTCCGGAAATCTGGCTTTACCGCAATCCGATTGTATCAAGTATCGGGAGACTTGACAAGGATGCAACCGGACTGATTCTTCTCACAGATATCACTCAGCTTATCCATGATTTTACCTCACCGAAACGGCACGTTGAAAAGACATACCGGGTGACAGTTGAATTACCGATCGATGAGAAAACAGCAGATATTTTTTCATCCGGACAACTGATCCTCAAAGGCGAGGAAACGCCCTGTCTTCCGGCCAGGCTCGAGATTAAAGATGACCTCACGGCTGATCTCACAATCACCGAAGGCAGATATCATCAGGTAAAGAGGATGTTCGAGGCGGTCTCAAACCATGTTGTCTCACTTCACAGGTGGCGTTTCGGGCCCTTTACACTGGGGGATCTTGGTGAGGGATGCT
>DAOTAZ010000404.1:0-3380 GCA_035382965.1 Chitinispirillaceae bacterium
CCCTCCCAGCCTTCTCCAGGTACACCCGGTAATTTTCTACGGCAGCATTTTTATCCCCGACATTTATTTGTGCCCTGGCAAGCAAACCCTGCAGATCATTAGGAACATCACTGAACTTCAAAGCTCTCTCCAGCACTCTTATCGCATTTTTCCATTGCTGCATCGAACAGTAAAGCCGGCCTAAACGCTGGAAACTCCGGGGATCATCCTTGAATTCTCTGATATTGATCTCATACTGGGCCGCGGCCTCCTTTTTCATGCCCTGCTTCTCATAGAGTTCCGCAAGACGGAAAGAGTATTCCTTGTGGTTTCCAGCCAGAGCCAGATACTTTTTGTACATGCTGATGGCATTTGTAACCTTGTTTGATTTCTCATAAACACTGGCAGCGAGTTCGATCGCTTCCAGGTTGCGGGGATTCTTACTAAGCAAAAAGGTCAGATGAGTTTCCGCTTTGGCATGCTGGTCGGTGTTGCAGTAAGCAGTAGCCAGCATCCAGGCCTCCCGCTCATTTATCTTTGACGGGGGAAGGCCCTGAAGATGGTTGATTACAGCCTTGTAATTTTTATCCTCAAATTCCAGATACGCCAGTTGGAGATTGATGTTGTTGTCAACATATTTCCTATCCAGAAATGTAGTAAAGGCACTCTTTGCTTTGGCTTTGTTTCCGCTTTTCAGGAAGAGTTTTCCGGCTTCGGCAAGTTTACTCTTGTATTTTTCATTATTTATGGCAAAAAGCCTCATCAATGCCTCTGCAGCAGCACTGTCTTTTCCCGATTTCTCCAGCACTCCAGCCAGTTCCATCCATGCATCTTCCCTGGACGGGTCTTTCTTTACGCATGCCTCATAGGCAGAGACAGCGTCCTGTTGCGCCCCGATAGCAGCGTACTCTTTTCCAATCTGGAAATAGGTCTCGGCATCTGTTTCACCCGCTTTCCGGGCTTTGGCATAATAAGACTGAGCTCCAGCTTTGTCCTTGAGCCGCAGGGAGATGATTGTCAACCTGTATAGAGCATGTGCGCCTCCGCCTCCCTTTTTGACAAGTTCCTGGTATTCAGTCCTGGCCTCTGTCGGAGTTGAGACCTCGTATGCCAGAGAAGCAATCGAAGACTGAAGGCTTGTGTCGGCTGACTTGGCAAGTGTACGCTCTTTCTTGAAATAGGTCAGAGCCTGTTTTTTGTCACCTTTCTTCTGGAAGGCATCACCAAGCAGCCTGTTTAATCCAGGCACATTCAGGTCTTCCGGAGAAACTTCCTGCAGAAGAGAAAGAGCTGAACTGGTCTCGCCACGCTTGATATAAACCATTGAGAGCCCCAGCTTGCACTTACTTTTATCTTTTACCTGAGGCAAAGCACGGGAAAACATCGCAAATGATTTATCCAGTTCACCTGTTCCCAGATAGATCCAGCCCAACCCCATCAACACCCGATGATCTTCAGTGGAAGCCCTGACACTTGCCTCCAGATGCACTTTTGCTCTTGCAGTATCACCATTTGCAAGTGAGAGCACCCCCAGTTCCCTCTGAAGTCCTCCGTGGTTTGAGAAGCGGGGTTCAATCTGCTTAAGAATTGAGAGAGCCTTTTTAGTATCGCCTGATTTCTCAGCCGCGGAAGCAGCTTTCATAAATAGATCCACATTATCAGGCGTTTTTTTCAGCACCTCCTCGTAATGCTGAAGTGCCTTGGAGTACTTGCCCGATGATACAAAAAGATCGCCCAGATAGATACTTGGCTCAGGATCTCCCTTAAGATGAGTTTTGGCATCTGTGAATGCCTTGATTGCCTCCTCGGGTTTAGACAGAAGCATCAGGCTGCGGCCATACTCTATGTAGGCCCTCCCAAGCTCTTTTCCTGCCTTTATTAACCGTTCAGAGTACTCAAGACCCTGTTTCCCGTTCCCTTCATCATTGCTTCTGCGTGCATAAAAAAGCAGGGCAAAGGGATCATCCGGATCATTGGCAATAATCTTTTTATATACTCCTTCGGCTTCATCCTTCTTTCCCAATCCCTCGTATGCCAGAGCTTTCTCTGAAAGGAGTTCGCCTTTGTTCAAACCACGCTGTTCCCCCAGCATGGCGATCCGCACAGCATCTTCAAACCTTCTGGCTTTACGGAAATTCCGGGCCAGCGGGGTATAAACGGGGAGGTATTCCGGAAGGGACATGAAGATGAAATTAAGCGCCTCTGCAGCATCACTGTTTCTGCCCACCGCCTCAAAGAAGATACCCGCCCTGTGGTAACCCACTATCATGCTTCTGTTTTTCTCGCAGATTCTTCTGTACTCATCGGCCACTTTGGTCGAATCAGTTCCTTTGCTGAACCTCTCAGAAATAATACAATCGCCTAATTGCTTTAAAACCTTGTAGTCTTCTCCGACCGCAGGAAGTTTGACAAAGCGGGCCAGGTCACGTGGAACCGTCTGCTTCAGTTCCTTGATCAGAGAAAGAAGAATTTCATCGAGTTCTGCCCCGATTCTGTTTAATTTGAAGTTTCGCTCTATTGTGGTATAGATTTTTTTAGTCTGAACAGAGTGAACCTCCATGTAATAGAAGACACTCTTGTCCCTGGCAGAGATTTCAAATCTCTGAATACCAACAAAATCAGCCTTCAGTGTTTTTGCAGCATTGAGATAATCGGTATCGTCGGGTACTTTGGAGAGATTTGAGTGATCGGGGACATGCTTGCGAACCAGATCTGGGCTGACAAGTGTCACGTTTTCAAATGCAGCAAGCTTAAACTCCATCACAGCTTCTATAACCGCTGCCATCCACTTGTCTTCGGAATTCAAAGATGCATCAATTGCCCTGCCCAGAAGGAAAACAACCTTTTCCGGCATTTTAACTTCAGGCTCAGGAGCAGGTTCTTGTGCGGAAAGATTTGCGAATGCAAACCAGACCAAGAACGTCGAAAATATCCGGTTCAACCGCATAAATTTGACCTTTCACCCATCTGATAACCAACTGCAACCTGATTGCAAAAAATTTACACAGAGGAAAATATACTCTCTCCCTAATACCAAAATAATACTTGTACATACCATTCTCTATCTGAAAATAAGGAAAAAAGAATAAGGAATAATGGAACATAAAGAGGGATTTGGGGCAAAAAAAAACAGAAATTAAAAAAAAGGGAGCGGTTTCCACCGCTCCCCCGGCAATTTCAGTAAATGTTGTCCTCAGGCACCAAGTAACTGAAGTGTACTTTGAGGAATCATATTTGCCTGAGACAACATAGCTGTCGCAGACTGGGTCAGAATCTGGTTTCTTGTGAATCTTGTGGTTTCCTGTGCGAAATCCACATCTCTGATTGTTGATTCTGCAGACTGCTGGTTGGAGTTTGAAACCAGGAGGTTATTTATAGCATGCTCCATACGGTTGATAAGG
>DAOTAZ010000405.1:0-3376 GCA_035382965.1 Chitinispirillaceae bacterium
AGTTTCTTTTTTGAAAATTATATTCAGATAGTTTACATCTACACCACATTCTTCTTCAAGGCTCTGCTGGTGCTGAATAGTGGAGTAGTGGAGGTCCATGAAACTTCTGGCCTTGTTCACCAGATACTTGACTTTGTTTTTGGGAAACTGTCTTTCATCTACTATCATCAACCCCTTCTTAAACAGCACCACCAGGATTTCAAGCAGCCTGGAAATTGATGCAAGCCCCAGAATCTCTTTACCTTTGGAAATTACCATCAGCAGGTCGAAAACAAGATTCTCGAAGTAAGCTTTCTCCCTGTCCTCCAGGACCACTTTTCCCTCTACCTCGGCATTCCAGAAGCATTTAGCCTGCTGAGATGGAAGAAGCGAGAAAAGAACCTGAAAGCATTCAAAATTACCTTTCTGGTGCAGGTAAGTATGCCGTTCACCCCGTTCCATTACTCCCAGTAATCCCGGACGGGCAGTTCCGAAACTGTTACGGGTGACATTCTGGAGAATGCCTGTGCCATCCACCTGATACCACAGTCTGTAGCAATCCTGCTGGAACCGGATTTGTGAGTCGAAAACCCTGCCATCGGCTCCGGAAAACTCAAGATAATCCAAACCTTTGATTTCTATACGCAGTCTGGGAAGTTCAATTACCGGAGAGCTCTTCCAGTTCTCAAGAAAACTAAAGGTTCTCAGGCCCGTAAAAAAACTGTGGGGCGTAAAAACAGGGTTGCTGAATTCTGCCAGTAATTCGTGTCTTGTAGGAAACATGTCTGGTAAAAATACATTATTGCTCTACTTTAGTTGGAGAAGTTAAGTGCAAATTATATATTATCTGCTCATTTAAATTACTCTTCACTTCAAATTATTACCTGCAAAAAAAAATGCCTTCACTGACGAGCGAAACAAACCGCTTCTTATCTGATGACAGTTCTCTGGCTCTTTACCTTAAAGAGATCAGCAAACATAAAACGCTGAGTCTAGAGGAAGAGGCTAAACAGGCTGTACGCATTCGAAAGGGTGACAAAAAGGCTCTGGAGAAACTGGTCAAAGCTAATCTGCGTTTTGTGGTTAGTGTTTCCAGAAATTACCAGAACCAGGGTTTGCCATTAAGCGACCTTATTAACGAAGGTAATCTGGGGCTTATCAGGGCAGCTAAAAGATTTGATGAAAAGAAGAATTTCAAATTCATTTCCTATGCTGTGTGGTGGATTCGCCAGGCTATTCTTCAGGCTCTTGCCGAGCAATCCCGGATCATAAAACTTCCTCTTAACAGAGTAGGTACAATACATAAGATCGGAAAAACCCAGAGCCGTCTGGAACAGAAGCTCTGCCGCCTTCCCAATATTTCCGAAATAGCAGATGAACTATCTCTTGATGAAGATGAGGTCTGTGAAACTATCAAAATCGGTAATGCTCACATGTCCCTCGATGCACCGATTCAATCGGGGGAGGATGCCAAGCTGATTGATCTCCTTCAGGATGAGAATCAGGAGAGTCCCGATGATGGCATAATGGATATATCTCTCCAAAAAGAGATAGAGCGAACTCTGGATACTCTCTCCGAAAGGGAAAAAGAGGTAGTGAAGCTATATTTTGGAATAGGAGAGGACACTGCCCACACACTGGAAGAGATCGGCCAGAGGTTCAATCTGACCCGTGAAAGAGTCCGTCAGATAAAAGAAAAAGCGATAAAGCGGCTGAAGCATTGTTCCCGCTGTAAACGTCTTAGAATGTATAAAGGGGACTAATCAGGGGTGGAGCAAAAAAGAGGGTAGTATCCCTCTTCAATTTTTCCCTGCCAGATTGTACAACACTCAGCGCTCGTTGTTCTTAATTCCGAATTCATCCAGCAGTTTTTCTGCCAGCTTATCGATGAATTCCTCGGAATTATAGTAGCCTCTCTCCATTTTTGCCTTCACCTCAGCGATTTTCTCACTTCTGATGTCCGGTTGAGCAGAGAGATTGGCTGCTATTGCTTCGAACTGTGCCTTTGTTTCGCTAAGACGCTGAGCACCAGAGGAAAACTCTGAACGGTCGGCAACTTGAGGCTTCCCGGCCTTCTCTGCCTTCTTTGAGTTCTCGACCTTTCTGAGTTCTGCCTGTAATGGTTGGGTAATTGCATTTATACGCATTTCCAGTCACCGCCTTTCATTCCTTATTCTATATATCGGATGAAATGTTCACAACTTTAATATTTATTTATTTAGAGTATACTATCCTGTTTATTACCCTGTCCACCCGGTATTATTTGATGGTTCCGATCATATCGAACATCGGCAGATACATTGCGATCAGAATTCCTCCGATAACCACACCCATGACTATGATCATTATTGGCTCGATCACAGATGTCAGAGCGTCGATAGCGGCATCGACCTCTTCCTGATAGAACTCGGCGATTTTTTTGAGCATCTCTGCAAGATCTCCGGTTTTCTCTCCCACAGATATCATGTGAATAACCATAGGAGGAAAAACCCCGGTTTCCTTCAGTGGCTCTGCAATAGTAAGTCCGCCAGTGATCCGTTCAAGTGTCTTGATAATTCCTTTTTCAAGTACTTTGTTGCCGGCGGTTTTAGCTGTAATCGACAATGAATCTATTATTGTTACTCCGCTTGAGAGCAGCGTGGAGAGAGTCTGGGCGAACCTGCTTATTGAGCTTTTTCGCTCAAGGTCACCAAAAACCGGAATTTTCAGTTTGAGTGCATCCAGACGCAGCCTTCCATTTTCGGTCTTGTAGTAATAGGACAACAGGAAGACAAGCCCTGCCAGGGCAGCGATTATCAGGAGAAAAAAACGCTGGAGAAAACTGGAAATATCCATGACAATTTTGGTTGGAAGCGGCAGGGAACCACCCATGTCAACAAACATCTGTGCGAATGTTGGGACAACAAAGGTAAGCATAGCGATTGTTGCCAAAACAGCAACTATTAGCACAATCAGGGGATAAGTCATTGCCCCTTTGATTTTTCTCCTCAAGGCTTCTGATTTTTCCTGATAATCTGCAAGACGACTCAGTACTGTATCCAGATTTCCTGATGCCTCGCCGGCTGCAACCATATTGGAATAAAGTGAATTAAAAACCTGGGGGTGCTTGCCCAGAGCATCGGCCAGAGTACTTCCTCCCTGGATGTCTCCGGAGACCTGTTTTATGGAAGATGACAGTTTTTTGTTTTCTGTCTGGGAAGCCAGAATATCCAGGCAATTCACAAGCGGGAGGCCGGCGGAGGTCATTGCAGCGAATTGACGTGTGAACCGGCTCACATCTTTAAGAGACACTCTCGGGCTAAAAAGCTGTCCGATATCGAAGGTGAGGTTCTTAATAGAGATCGGTCGCAATTTCTTCTTTCGAAGAAGACTGATTACTTCTTCTTTGTTCTGTGCG
>DAOTAZ010000406.1:0-3370 GCA_035382965.1 Chitinispirillaceae bacterium
AAAATCCGAAGAGCCCCTGCCGGACATCGCCGACCGGAAATTCATCGAAATCGATCCTGAAAACGCCGAAGCATCGGCTAAAATTGGAGAGATTCTGTTGGCTAAGAAGATGACTGAGGATGCGATGGTCTTCCTGGAGATGGCAAATGCTCTCAAGGAGGATGATCCAAAGGTGATGACTCTTCTGGCCAGAGGTTACATAATGACCAACAGGCGCGATGAGGGAGCCAGACTGCTTGAGAAGGTCATCAAACTCTCCAAAGGGAATATTGATGATGAATTGAGGGTAGAACTGATCAATGTTTACCTCGAATCAAATCAGTTCGCAAAAGCTGCAGATGAACTGAAGGTGATGATCGCCAAAAAGCGCGACAAAGACCTGCTTGTCAAATACGCCAGAGCTGTATATGAGCTTGGCAGGTATAAAGAGGTCGAAAGTATCGTTGCCGATATCAAGGCGGTTGATCCTGAAAATCTCGAAGCGTACATGATGCTTGGAAAGGCGAAGGTTGCCCAGAAAAAGTACGATGACGCCATCGAGACCTATAAGGAAGTCCTCTACATTGATCAGAATTATGCTCCTGCTCTCTGCGAAAGAGCAAATATCTACCTGATTCAGGGCAAGCTGCAATGGGCAAAGACTTTCTACGACAGAGCTTTGAAGGCTGATCCCAAAAACGGACTGGTGCATCTGGGTCTGGCAAAACTTGCCAAACAGCAGAAGGACTACACCACCTATTCTGATCATCTTGAAAAAGCCCGAAAACTAGCCCCCAACAGCAAAGAGGTTCAGGAAGAACTCAAGACTGTAAGAAGGTAGTTAGCTTGTAAATTCAGGGGGACTGTCAGTCCCCCTTTTTTCCTCCTTACCCGTATAACTTAAAACTTCTTTGTCAATTCCTCCCTGTACAATTCCTTCGGCTTTACTGTAAAAAACCTCCATCTCAGTCGTAATTATTAAGAAGAGAAGGGAGGCTCTTATGAATAACAAGGAGATTGCCGAGAATCTGAAGGATTTGGTTAAGCTTTTTTCTGATTCTGCCTGGAACTATGAAAAGGCTCTTGATCAGATTCAGGATGAGGATCTGAAGTTTGAATTATCGGAGCTTCACAATGAGCATCTGGAGCATGCTGAAAATCTGAATAAGTATTTAAGACAGCTTGGTGAAAAAACACCCAGATTCGAGATTTCCGATGAGACTTCTGAATTGATAACCATAACCAGCGAGATGTCGGATGATGAAGTGATCAGGAATCTGAGGAGAAATGAGAGAGTGGTCAAAGAAAGGCTCTCATCGGTGGTGGAAGATGTGCAGATCCCTGAACTTGCTCAGGAGCTTGAGGAAGATATAGAGGACGAGAGCATATATATAGATACACTTCAGAACCTGATGTAGTGGAAAGGGGTATCAAGTTTTTAATGCTTGATACCCTTTCAGATTTTCCCTCTAAGAACCATCGAAAATAACATTCCTGTGTATCCTCATTATCAATATCTGATCATGGTTGACAACGTGGACTTTGGCAGAGATGCCGGTATTTTCATTCCCGTGGGAAAAAAATGAGCTGCAGGATGTTTCCTGGGAGGCAAAGCAATTAAAGAGAGTGGGTTATTACAGGAAACGCTGGCATGGCAATTGCCTTAATTGTATATCGTGCGCTAGCTCAATTCGTGCTAAATGGAGTTTCTTAAAACAATCAATGGAGGTATTATATGTTGCTGCGCAATGTGTTCATGACAGCCGTGGCCTGTGCTGTTCTGGTTATAGCTGCCGGGACAAATGGCGAGAAGGACAATGGAATGGATGGTTCTGCGGATACCAGCATGAATGGTGCTCAGACCGGTGATACCATGACGATGTCCGGTACAGTTCAGGAGTTTGACATGGAACAGGGAATGCTGCTTGTTCAGGGCGATACCGCCACCGATACATTTTACATCGATGAACAGTCCATGATTGACACTCAGATGGTTCAGCCTGGTACTGAGGTTGATGTGAAATATATGGAGAAGGATGGGCGCAAGGTTGTTCTGGAAGTAATGCCTATGGGCTCTCCCAGTTCGTATAACGGTGGTAATAACGGCAGTGATCAGAAAAACGGCAGTGGTGAAGAAACTACAATAACCGGTACTATCCAGAGCATAAATCCTGCTGATAGTTCCATTGTCGTGCAGACTGATTCCGGGACAGACACCCTCTATTATGACCAGGACACTGAGATAACACAGAATGCCCTTCAGCAGGGTATAGAGGTTATCATCAGATATGAAATGTCCGGAGATCGCAAAGTCATTAAAGAAATCGCCCCAGCAACCGGAAATGGCGGCGAAGCATACTAAGTCTCACAGGCTTTCTCCACTTTTAGCGGCTCATTTCTAAAGAAATGGGCCCTTATTATATCTTTCGCCTTGAACAGTTCCAGACTGAATCATACAATCTATTTAAAACCGAATTCCTTATTGGCAACAAACCTCAGAATTATCATGTTTTATTATGGGTAAACAGAAAAGAATCAATCCACCTGAAAACAAGATTTTCTCTACTTTGAAGAACCTTGCGGAAAAGCAGGGATATTTAACTGAATCGCAGATCAGTGTCTTTTCAACAGACATGGAGAGCAGCAGGAAAATTAAAAACTTTCTCTCCGAACAGCAGATTGCTGTTCAGCCGGACTCAACCCTGGAAAAGAAGAATTCCAGACAACACAGGGGCAGCAGGGCAGGGAGAGTACATTATTCCGACCCCACCTGGATTTACCTTAACAGTCTGGGAAGAGTACCTCTGATGACCCGTGGACAGGAGGTGCAGCATTCGATTCTTATCCGTTTTGCTCAATATAAGCTGATGGATCTCGCTTTCAGGGATCTGTCTATTGTAAATTCGGTATGCAACCTGGGGATGAAACTTGACAAAGGGAGCATCGATTGCGTAGATGTACTCAGAATTGAGGAAGACCGCATCAAAAGCCCATCAGAAATTGAAAAAATAAGGAAAAAATTCCTGGACTCCATCAAGACAATAAAAAAGGAGATGCTCGAACTTGATGACCTGAGGAGAAATCCTGATCAGGATGATGCTCTAAAGGAAGAGATTCAGAAAAGAGCTGACCATTTGGTTGATCTCTGCCAGCAGCTAAAGCTTAACACTAAGGTTATCAGAGAACTGCTGGAAAAATACAAAAAGCACCTCGTTGATTCAGGGGGGCTGGAAGACCTGGAGTACTTTGCATATTGGGAAGAGATGAGAAATCAGGCAAAGTGTTCTATTATCGAGGCCAATGTGCGCCTTGTGGTCAGCATTGCGAAAAGGTATACCGGCAGGGGACTGGAGATAAGTGACCTGATCCAGGAAGGAAATAAAGGGTTGAT
>DAOTAZ010000407.1:0-3341 GCA_035382965.1 Chitinispirillaceae bacterium
CCGGTATAGTGGCCCCTGTGGTGGGTGTAAGGCGATCAGCAAAGAACAGTACAGCAGATGCCACATGTTCAGAGGTAATCTGCGCTTTCAGAAGATTTCTGTTCCGGTAGTACTCTTCAAGCCCCTTCTCATCCAGTCCTCTTGCCTTCATGCGGTCAGGTCCTACTGTACTCCACAGACCTGACCTAGTCTCTCCATGAGAGAAAACTGCATCCGGAGCCACCATATTGACTCGCACACCCATTTCAGCAAGCTCGAGACTCGCAATTCTGGCCAACTGATGAGAAGCAGCTTTGGTAGCACTATAGGCCCCGAATTTCGCTCCCGGGGCAAATACATTCTTGGTGGAAATAAGTACAATATCGCCACCTGTCTGCTGCAGGGAGAATAAACGGGCAGATTGACGGAGCAGAAGAAGTGTGCCCTCTACATTCACCTTTTCAAGCTTCTGAAATGCTGATATGTCCATATCCGCAAGCGATGAGACATGGGCAAGACCGGCATTTATGACAACCAGATCTATCCCTCCCCACTTCTCATTTACAGCCTCGAAACCAGCTTCTACCGATTCCGGTGATGAAACGTCCAGTGCAACGGCCATAACCCTTTCAGCGAACCGTTCTCTGAGTGTCAATTCCAGAGATTCAAGAGGTTTTCCGGGGAGATCGGTAACAGCAACATGCCATCCCTCTTCCAGCAGTCTCACAGAAATTCCGGAGCCAATTGCTCCCGCTGCACCTGTGATAAGCGCAATCCCCTCTTTTTTGATTTCTGAGAACTGCTTTTTCACCTTTGCAGTCTGGAAGCTGTGGTATTCCATGTCAAACAAATGATCCTCACTGAGCCCCTTGTATTTGCCGCCGGTTCTGAAAATAAGCTCTTTTACCCTTATTGCCTGCTCTGTAATATCCCTTGCAATGGAAGCATCTTTTGCAGTTGCCCCGACACAGATCACTCCCAGTCCGGGAAGAAAAACCACAAGGGGGTAGGAATCAAATACTGCTGTCCCGGCCGGTATCGAACCTCTATGCCTCCTTATATACTCCTCATACTGAAGGACAAAGGATTTTACCGCATCAGATAATTGTTCACGCAGATGGTCCAGATTCTGGTAATCGGGCTTTTCCAGCCACAATGAATAAGGCCTGGTGCGGATCAGGTAATCAGGAGTCAATGGCGGCTGTAAAACAAGGCTCCTGGCTTCAGGCATTTCCATGAACTTCTTCACCGTCTCATCCAGCAAAGGACAAAGTACGATTCTTTTCCGTGGATGATCAGCGTTTCCGGTAGGACTGGACAAAACACCCCGGATAAGCGGTGCGATTTTTTTATAATCCGGAACTGATTCAAAAGAGACAGGTACTTGCTGAACAGACCTGCTGAGTTTTGAATTAAGGTACTCTTCTGCCCTGCTTACAAGTTTGATTGTCTTTTCGTATGATTCCTGCGCAGTCTCTCCCCAGGTAATCAGGCCATGATGAAGGAGAACCAGGGATGTGCATGAAGGGTACTTCTCTATTGTCTGCAGCACAGCTTTTGCCAGCCCAAAACCGGCTTTAATATAGGGCACCGTGGGAACATCCTCCCCAAGCGCCTCTTTGACGGCAGTTACTCCGTTTTCCCTGTTCACAAGTGCAAGGATAGCGGACGGATGCGTGTGATCGACAAATTTACCGGGTATAAACACATGCATCATCGCTTCCACTGAGGGTACCGATTTGCTGTGTTTCAGCAGATGAGTCTGAAGTACCTCACGAAGAGATTCATCCGGCATCTCCTTCAGCGAACGGAGCTCTGAAAGCCAGGCAAAATCAAGCAGTACAAGGTCATCTGCGGTCATATTCGCCAGATGGCACCCGGATGCCTTTATATAAATGGAAGGGACCTGCCTTCCTGTGATATCGGTAAAAGTTGACTTAACAGAGGTATTCCCTCCTCCGTAAAGCACCAGATCCTTTTCCATGCCCAGCAGGCGGCTTGAGTACAGACGCAATCCAGCATCCGCATTTTCGCATTCCTTCTGAGCCTCCGCCGCCTTCTCTTCCTGCCATCTCGATTTCATCTTCTCTGCTATTCCTTTAAACAAACACGTAAGGGTTTGGATTTGATACTGATTCCGGTCAGCGCTGTTTTTTCTTTTTCTCCTCATTCATGAGGTCAAGATAGAATTCATGCGCATGCTGCGGACTCATATTTTCATGTACAACTTTCCTGACAGCATGTATCATCGAAACAGGTGATTCCGACTGAAAGATGTTTCTCCCCATGTCAACACCCAGTGCTCCCTGATCGATCGCATTACGTGCCATCTTCAAAGCATCAAGTTCCGGCAATTTCTTCCCTCCGGCTATTACAACCGGAACCGGGCAGGAAGCGGTGACAGTCTCGAATTCACTTTCTACATAATAGGTCTTTACAAAAGCCGCTCCCAGCTCTGCACAGATACGGGTAGCAAGACGCATGTACTTGGCATCCCGGACCAGATCTTTACCCACCGCGGTAACCCCGAGTACTGGAATTCCGTACCGGTTGCCGGCATCGACAAGCTTTGTCATATTTATTACACTCTGGCTCTCATACTCCCCGCCGATAAAGACCTGAACAGCTACCGCAGACACATTCATTCTTACAGCATCTTCCATATCAACCGCGATCTGTTCATTCGACAATTCTTTCAGGATACTGGGTCCGCCGCTTGCTCTCATGACAACGCTGTTTTTTACAGCAGGAGATATAAGGGAGCGGAGAATACCTCTGGTAAGCATGAGCGCATCGGCATGGGGAACCAGAGGTTCAATTGTAACATCGATCCTCTCCAGACCGGTGGTTGGCCCCTGGAAATAGCCATGATCAAAAGCCAGCATCACTGTCTTTCCGGAAACCGGGCTGAAAATTCGCGCCAGACGGTTCTTGAAACCCCAGTCGTGGTTATTTGAGCCTTTGAGAAAAAAGGGTTCGTTTTTCTGAGGAATATCCAGGAAAAACTCCTTTTCCTTCTGAATGTCTGCTTCCGGCATCTTTTCCTCCAATTCGCAGTAAGTTTTAAATAACAGTCCAATAAAATAGGTCAATCCTTTTTAAAATGGGTATTTTTTTGAGGCCTCACCATCTGAATCTGCTATTTAACCAAAGGAGGACTAAGACATTTTTGCATCCTCACCGTGAGTCTCTCCCTGTTTTATATTATCCCCTGCCCTGGGACCCGCTTTATCGGCTCAGCTTGAATTTCCGGGGGCAGGATTGTATCATTAATCCCTAAAATAACCCGTTCTGGCCAGCGCCTTAATCTTAAGGACAACGGTATGAAAGCAGCTATTCTGACCAATGAATTCCCGCCAAAC
>DAOTAZ010000408.1:0-3318 GCA_035382965.1 Chitinispirillaceae bacterium
TGGAGATAGTCGGTGTGGGCTACAAGGCTGAGCTTAAGGGAAAAGATCTCAGCGTAGCAGCGGGTTTTTCCAGTCCCAAGCTGTTCAAGGCACGCCAGGGTGTCACCTTTACAGTAGATGGTGGTACAAAGATAACCGTTGAAGGGATCGACAAGGAACTGGTAGGGCAGGCAGCAGCGGATATTCGTCGTATCAGACCACCGGAGCCTTACAAAGGCAAGGGAATAAGGTTCCTTGATGAGAAGATCAGAAGAAAAGCTGGAAAGACCGCTGGAAAATAATACACTGGAGCTGAAGAGATGAATAATTCTGAAAGAAGACTTATTGAACGTAAACGCAGGGCTGAGCGTGTGCGGAAATCTATTACAGGAACTCCTGAAAGGCCCCGTTTGTGTGTGCGTCGCAGCTTGAATCATATCTATGCGCAGATTATCGATGATGTTAATCGCAGGACTCTGATTGAAGTTGGCAGCAGGGGTAGAGATTTTGCACAGAAGATAGCCGGTAAAAAAGTGACCAAAACAGAAATTTCCAAAATGATTGGTGAGATGCTGGCTGAGCAGGCAAAGGAAAAAGGTGTTACTTCGGTGGTTTTTGACAGGAAGGGATATCTTTTTCATGGCCGGGTGAAAGCTCTGGCTGAGGCAGCCCGCAGTAAAGGGTTGGCTTTCTGAGTAGCGAAAGGGGACTTTGGGTTGAATAACGAAGAGATTTTAGCAAGCGGCGGTGAATCCCAGTTGACAGATCGTTTAGTGGCAGTCAGCAGATGTGCCAAGGTGGTCAAAGGGGGACGGCGATTTGGTTTCAATGCTTTAGTGACTGTCGGGGATGGTAACGGCACTGTAGGTATTGGAATGGGAAAGGCGAATGATGTTACCGAGGCAATTCGCAAGGCGGTTGAGAATGCCAAGAAAAACCTGGTACAGGTCAGTCTCGTTGACGGAACAATACCTCATGAGGTAATAGGTCATTTTGGTGCTGGAAAGATTATTCTCAAGCCGGCGGCGCCGGGAACAGGCGTGATTGCAGGCGGACCGGCCCGTGCAGTTCTTGAACTGGCCGGAGTGCGGAATATTCTCACGAAGTGCCTGGGCACAACCAATGCTCATAACGTCGTAAAAGCAACTCTTCAGGGGTTACTCATGTTGAAGACACGTGATCAGATCCGTGATCTTCGTCAGGTCCCTGTAACCACAGGTGCATGATTGAAAGGTGAATGTAATGGCCAAGAAGTTGAAGGTTACACAGATTCGAAGCACGATCGGAAAGCTGGAAGATCAGAAGCGCACGGTTCGTGCATTGGGGCTGGGGAAAATCCGCAAGAGTATTATTCATAATGATACGCCCAGCATTCGCGGGATGATCAAGAAAGTTGTTCACCTGGTGCAAGTTGAAGAAGTGGATGGAGAATGAAATGCTGAGATTAAATGAGCTAAAGCCTGCAAAGGGTGCTAAGAAAGTTGCCAAGAGAATCGGTCGTGGTACAGGCAGCGGGTCTGGATCAACTGCCGGAAAAGGAAATAATGGACATAGGGCCCGTAGCGGCTCAAGGGACAAGCTCTATTTTGAAGGTGGACAGACGCCCCTTACCAGGAGAATCCCCAAAAGAGGCTTTTTCAGTCCTTTCAAAGTTGAGTACCAGATTGTAAATGTTGGCAGTCTGGAAAAAATAGAGAATCCCGGTAAAGAAATAACAGCGGAGCAGCTTTACGAACTGGGGCTGATCCATGAGGTTGACAAGCCGGTAAAGATCCTCGGTGACGGAGAATTGACGAAAGCGGTTTCGGTAAAGGCACACTCTTTTTCCAAAACTGCCAGAGAAAAAATAGAAAAAGCCAAAGGGAAAGCAGAGGTCGTAAGTCGTGCTTGAGACTTTCAAGAACATATTCAGGATTCCGGAGTTAAAGAAGCGTATACTCTTTACGCTCTTTATCGTTTTTATTTACCGGGTCGGAGGGCATGTTCCTACTCCTGGAATTGATCCAAGAGTATTGTCCGATTTTCTTGCGCAATCACAGAATTCGCTTTTCGGACTTTATGACATGTTCGTTGGTGGCGCGTTTAAGAGGGTGACGGTTTTTGCTCTTGGAATTATGCCCTACATCAGCGCATCGATTATCATTCAGTTGCTGGGAACTGTATTTCCCTATTTCCACAAGCTTCAGAAGGAAGGCGGGGAGGGCCGCAAGAAGCTTACACAGTATACCCGTTATGGAACAGTTCTTCTTTCAATAATACAGGCAATAGGTATCAGCATTTTCCTTCAGAGCATTACTTCTCCGGTAACCGGGCTGAAGGCTGTCAATCCGAGTCTTGTGGGGATAAAGTTTACACTGCTTACCACAGTGAGTTTAACGACCGGTACCTTGTTGATTATGTGGCTGGGTGAGCAGATCACCAACCGCGGTCTTGGAAATGGAATATCTCTGATAATTTTTATCGGTATTATCGCGCAATTGCCTGATGCGGTTCTGGCGGAGATTCAGCAGGTTGTTGCCGGGACTCGTCATCTCTTTATGGAACTGCTGATTCTTGCAGTAATTATCAGTATGACAGCATTTATCGTGATGATGACCCAGGCGACAAGGCGTATTCCGATACAGACTCCAAAGAAGGTTGTAGGTAATAAGATGTATGCGGGGCAGAATACTGTCCTGCCGCTGAGATTGAATATGGCTGGAGTGATTCCGATTATTTTCGCGTCATCGATAATGACATTCCCTGGCATGATTCGCAGTTTTTTCCCTGAATCGGCACTGATGGAGGATCTTTTCAGATGGTTTGCTCCGGGGGGGGGGCTTTATTCATTGAGCTTCGCGGTGTTAATTATTTTCTTTACCTATTTCTACACTGCGATCATTTTTAATCCTCTCGATATCGCTGACAATTTGAAGCGGTCCGGAGGGTTTATTCCGGGTATCAGACCGGGCAAGAAGACTGCGGAGTTTCTGGACAATGTTCTGACACGAATTACGTTGCCGGGATCGGTTTTCCTGGCGTTTATTGCAATAGTGCCCTTTTTGATGATGGGTGCCATGAAGATCAATTTCTACTTTGGCGGGACGAGTGTTCTGATTGTTGTGGGAGTAGCTCTGGATACTCTTCAGCAGCTTGAATCTCATCTGCAGATGCGTAATTATGAGGGTTTTATGAAGAAAGGAAAGTTGCGCGGCAGGCGGTTTTAGTTCTGCCGTTTGTGGTATATAAATTATGGCGAAGAATGATTCGATACAGGTGGAGGGTACGGTAACTGAGACTTTGCCAAATGCTTCGTTCAAGGTAATGCTGGAAAACAAGCATGAAATACTGGCTCATATT
>DAOTAZ010000409.1:0-3312 GCA_035382965.1 Chitinispirillaceae bacterium
CAAACGGAAGAAAATTGCTTAGTCACGTGTCCATTTTTTCGGGGCAATTCCACAGAGGATTCCGGATTACAGAACACGATCCAGGTACAAACTAACCCTGCACAGGTCATTTTCTACCGTCCCAAAAAAGCAATAGGAGCTCCAGTTGATATAATTATCGGTTCACCAAAGCCAGACACAGTTTTCACAAGCGATCTCGAAAACGGAGAATATTTCATCTTCAAAACTACTGATCTCCGCGAATGGGATTTTCTTTGCGCAATGTTGACCGGTGTTAATCATAATTATGTCAAAATAAAGCTTGAAGCCGGAAAAACCTATTATATCAGATGTTATGTGAAAGGCGGATGGATTAACAAAGCTGAAATGGTTCAGGTTGATGAAGCTACCGCTAAAAAAGAGATGAAAAATTTAAAACCAGTTGATTAAACGACTGCGCAGTGCAATAACAAGAAAAGTCGCCGCATAAAGTATTTATATTATATCAGAATGCAGATTTACATCTATTAGCAGCGGCAGCCGGTTTTCCGCTGCCGCTGCACCAGATTTCAGTACGGTAAATATAACGGCTTTAATGTAAATCGATTCACAAGCTGTTAAATTTCTGGATATTCTGATGAGAAGAAACACTATACTATCAATTCTGGTTGCATGTATTGCTGTTGCAGCGATAGCTGCTGCATCGACGGGAATTTTTTCTGCCGGAGGACCCGGCCCCCATGATTTCACATCTATCCATGGCAAAGTTGTTAAAATCCATGGTAAAGGTATATACCAGAACATGTCCGCAGAACTGGCTCCCCAGGGTATTGCACAGGACTATGTTACCCTCTTTATCGCCGTACCTTTATTGATAGTTTCTCTTCTGATTACTCACAAAGGTTCATTAAGAGCTCGTTTTGTGCTCTCCGGCATTCTGGGATACTTTCTGATAACCTATATGTTTTATCTTGCGATGGCTTCATATAATCCGTTCTATCTGCTGTACACATTCCTCCTGGGTACTTCTCTTTTTGCTTTTTCATTATCTCTGATTTCAATTGGTGTGGACAATCTACCCGCATCATTCCACCAAGGTACACATGTAAAATTTGCAGGTGGATTTCTCATCTTTATTGCGATTACAATTGCACTGCTCTGGCTGAGCACTATAGTGCCACCACTGCTCGATGGCAGCATATACCCCTCATCCCTCGATCACTATACGACCCTTATTGTCCAGGGTTTCGATTTAGCTCTTCTATTGCCTTCTGCAGCAGTATCAGGAATTCTATTGATTCGCAGAAGACCATGGGGGTTTCTCCTTGGGCCGGTATTTCTAGTTTTTCTATCGCTGATGATGTCAGCACTCGTTGCAAAACTCATCGCGATGGGGCTTCTGGGGTATAATATCATACCTGCTGTTTTTATAATCCCTGTATTCGCGCTCTTATCGATACTCTGTTCGTATTTGCTTTTATCAAATATTAATCGTGGTACCAAATGACAATCGTTAAGTGCTATGATGAGTGCTCACTTCGGATACATTCAGTGAGCACTTCTGCCGGCACCGCGGTTTGGGATGATTTCCGGATTTCTTCTTTTACAGAAATAAAGTTGAGGAAAAAGTGCCGATTGTGGTAAATAGTATCATCACAGGGTGCAGCACCTGTGAAAATATCAATCCGCAAGCAACACCCTGTTTTTCAAAATTACTCTTCCGGCCTTCCTTACCTCCAGAAGATAACTTCCACCCATCAGTTCCGAAGCCAGGGGCAAAACAGCCTGACCGGTAAGATTTTTTCTGAAAACGAGTTCCCCTTTCAGGGTGTAAAGTGAAACCGTAAGATCGCTTCCTGCGTTACCGGTTGTTCTCAGAATGTTATTATTGACTAATACACTGAAACCGGCTTTCCCTTCAGGAATATTTGCGGAAACCGCCGGATTCACAGTCAGTTTAAACTTCTGCGTACTCTTGCATCCCTGAGCATTGGTATAGGTTGCCGTATACTCACCACCCTGATCAACTCTGATATTTGTCAAGGTAATCTCTCTGGTTGATGCGCTGTAGCCGCCGGGTCCGCTCCAGCTCCATGATCCGCCACTTGAGGGTTGAGGGCCGAATTTAACTGTAGAACCGGAATTCACCGTTTTTTCCGCTGTCTGCTGCCAGGCCTCCGAGTTTACCTGGATATAGGGTGTAATGGAGGAGGGTGTGCAGGGTTGATCGGAACATGACGGTGGTTTGGGGAGCTGAGAACGTAAAGAGGAGATTGTGTTTGCCCAGTTTGAAGCAGGATTTACCTGAGCCAGCCCGATTACCCCGTCGTTAATACGGTTCCGCAGATTGTTTATATCATCCCAGCGTGAATCATGCCCTGTACCGGCCCCTCCAACTCCATATCCCGCATCTGCTATAATCGGCTTTTTAAATGTTCTGTATGTCCATGCCCATTTGGGAAGGCTTGGAGACCATGAATCGCTTATAAACTCCGTATCCCCTCTACTGCTTCCACCCGATGTATGGATAAAGGAGAACTGATCCATCCCCAGAGCAGAATACCAGTTTTTCTGCCATGTCGTATCACGCCACGGAGAGATGTCGACTGAAAAATAAGCTGAAGGACAGTTTGACTTTATGGTAGAGATTATATCTTTCATCAATTGACCGGCCTGATGAAAACTCAGCCCTCCCCCCTCCTGCATATCAAGCGTATACTGTGTAAAGTCTGCTTCCATAAGCCACACACTGGGGTTGTTTCCCATAATGTTATTGACACCTTGTGCAAAATTGGCGTAAATATTGAGAATTTTCTGTCTGTTCTGCCTTATGTAATTGGCTCCTCTGCGGCAGAGATTATTGTTTTCATCTACATTGCAGTCCTGAAGTCCCCAGTCACGGCGGGCGGCAAACGCGATGATATAGGTGTGGTTTACCGGCACCTTGTTGTTGTTACGGCATACCTCATAGTATTCACCAATATTAAATGTCTCAGAGGAACCGATCCAGGGCCCTGTAAGATAATCAACCTGCTGCATCAGAGCATTGTTGTTTCTGACCTTTTCCCAATCGGTACCGAAATGAAACCTGCACTCAGGAAATATATTCTGACCATTTATACTTATACAGAGTGACAGAAGAAGGAATGGTATAACCCTGGAAATCATAACTGCCCCTTTTTAGTGTGCATAATACTTATTGATACTGATAATATATTGATTATTGGGGCTTATTTGTTAGTTATAAGGAAGAAAGTGTTTACCTCTGGGGAACAACTCTGGAATTGCCCCGAAAAAATGGACACGTGACTAAGCAATTTTCTTCCGTTTGAC
>DAOTAZ010000410.1:0-3298 GCA_035382965.1 Chitinispirillaceae bacterium
CATTAAAATGTCTGTTCCGATTCTGACAAGCAGGAGCTGTCCGTTTGACTGCAATTTCTGCTCTGCTCATTCGATGATGGGTCGGGGACTGAGGATGCACAGTCCGGAACGGGTAGTCGATGAGATGGAAAAACTCTACCGGGATTACGGTCTTAATTATTTCGGTTTTGTGGATGATAATCTGACTCTTAACAAAAAGCATATCATGTCTATCTGCAACGAGATTGTCAGAAGAGGCATGAATATCCAGTTTGAATCTTTCAATGGATATAATGTCGCATCGATGGATGAAGAGATTGTCGAGGCAATGTCTAACGCCGGATGTGTATATGTGATTATGCCGATTGAGCATGGATCCGATTATATCCGCAATAAAATTATCGGTAAGAATCTCCCGCGGAACAAGATTTATGAGCTTGCAGAAATTTATAAAAAGTATAATCTTTTAACCCGCGGAGTTTTTATCATGGGGTTTCCTGAAGACACGCGTGAGACTCTAAATGAAACCTATAAGATGATGCAGGGTCTGCAGCTTGATCTTTACAATGTGTTTACACTTATCCCTTTTCCCGGAACCCGGATCTATGAACAGGCAAGAAGAGATAATCTTTTTATCAACGAGGTTGATGCGGACAGAATGTGGGACGGGGAGAGCAGCCTGAGCACTCTGGATAACCAGGTATTTATCAAACCTTATAACATGACAATAGATGAGCTCCTTGAATTCAGGAAAAAGTTTGACAAAATGAGATTGAATTCCGATCGGGTCAAGGAGTTGCAGAAAAAAAACAACTGATTATGGAAAGCACCGCCTGTACTTCCATCCGGAAATGTCCATCATGCAGCGGAGAACGTGCAGAGATTCTTACCGGACTGCGTTTCAGGGTATTTGATGATTGCCCGCTTGAGGGATCGTTTTCTTTTGTATCATGTCTGTCATGCGGATTCTGTTACTATGATACACCATCCCGGGCAGAGGCTTTTGAGGCTTACTACAGAGGAAACGCTTATTATTTCAGCGCTGCCACAGCAGGTTCGGGGGGATGCAGTGAGGGTGAATTAAAGCGGTATGAAAGAACGGCTGATTGCATCTCCAGGTACATTGACGGAAAAGGCAGGAATATTTTTGACATAGGATGCGGTAAAGGCGGTCTTATCCTTACACTGAAATCGAAAGGCTTTTCAAACCTGTATGCGGTTGACGCGTTACCGGAGTGCGTGGAATACATCAGGAATAATCTCGGAATAATCTCTGAAGTGGGGCGAGCTGAAAATCTGCCGTTTCCAGATATAAAACCGGATTGCCTGATCTATTCTCATGTTCTGGAGCATGTGCTTTCTCCGCGTGATGTTCTGATGGAGGCATGGAACAGGCTGGAAGAAAAAGGACTTGTTTATATCGAAGTACCGGATGCATCGAGGTATGGAGAATTCAGCGGGTTTCCGCTGTCGGAACTCTATCTTGAGCATGTAAACCACTTCGATATTGAACATCTTAGAGTGACAGTTGAAAGCATGGGATTTTCAACCGTCGAAACAGGAGATAAAATTCTTGAAGAAGGTACTGATGCAGCGGTTCCCTGTATCTATGGTTTGTTCCGTAAATCGGAAATAAAGGCAGAAATAAAGCCGGATCTGAAACTCGCGTCGGTTTTAAAGGAATATTTCTCAGAATGTGAGAAATCCAGGCTTTACGGAGTTATAAAAGAGATTGCTTTATCGGGAAAACCGGTTTATGTATGGGGGCTTTCACAGTATGCTCAGTTGCTCCTTGGACAGACCTCACTGGGGGATTGCTGTATTAAAGCCTATGTAGATGGCGATGTTCACAAGCAGTCGAAGACAATAGGTGGAATGAGGATATTTCCACCTGATGTGCTCAAAGAGGCTCTGCCTTCAGATTATGTTGTACTCACAGGAATAAATTACCGGAGACAAATGCGTCTTTACCTGGACAGTATAGGTTTCAGGGGAACGGAAATAAGACTGCAGGAAGAATACTGAGAGAATGAGAGGAAAATGTATGGAGGATCTAAAGAAGAATATCATTAAGGGTAATCCTGTTGAAGAGTTCAAAGAGGAGTGCAGGGAACGAATTCTTAGTTATCCTTCAGATGAAAATCTTCAGAAAAGCGGCAAATCGTTTCTCTTTGAGACACTGAGAACAAAGTATAGTTATAATTTCACATGGCTTGGCCGTCCGATCATTCAATACCCGCAGGATATCGTTGCCTTGCAGGAGATTATATGGCGGGTCAAACCTGAGTGTATTCTGGAGATCGGTATTGCCCATGGAGGTTCACTGATTTTTTCAGCATCGATGCTGGAGCTTCTGGGTAATGATGGTATTGTACTGGGAGTAGACATAGATATAAGAGCGCATAATCGCGCCGAAATAGAGAAGCATCCGATGAGTCATCGGATAAAAATGATAGAGGGTTCCAGTATCGATGATGCAATTGCAAAGCAGGTATATGATATTGCAGGGAAATACCGGAGTGTGATGGTCAGTCTTGATTCAAATCACACTCATGCCCATGTTCTTCGTGAACTGCAGCTTTATTCCAGCCTGGTCTCAGTGGGCAGTTATTGTGTTGTCTTTGATGGAATAATAGAGGATATGCCGGAGGGGTTTTATTCCGATCGTGACTGGGGACCGGGTAATAACCCCAGAACCGCGATCAGGGAGTTTCTGACGAATAATAATGATTTTGTTGTTGATGAGGAGATAGAAGCGAAGCTTGTTGTGACAGCGGCCCCGTCGGGATATCTGAAACGAGTCAGACAGGAGAACAAATAATGTCATACATTAACCCTCAGGCAGAAGAAAAGTTTTTCATTCGTCAGAAAGAGTTTATAAGGCGGCTGGAGATAGGCAGGGAGCCTTTGATATTCGATGTTGGAGCAAATATCGGCCAGAGTATTGAAGGGTACCGCAGGTTATTTCCGGAATGTAAAATTACATCGTTCGAGCCTCTGCCGGACTGTTTTGAAACACTCGTGCGACAATTTGGCGGGACAGATGGTATTTCACTTGAAAATCTTGCGCTTGCTGAAACTGAAGGCGTTAGAACCTTTTATTCAACAAGGTGTAAGAGCGCATCGTCACTGCTTGAACCCGATCCCATTATCAGAAAGAAAAGTGTAAAAGGCAACTACGATTATGACAAAATCGAGGTTAAAACAGGAACGCTGGACAGCTATTGTAAACGCAATGGGGTTACGGAAATTGATATTCTGAAGCAGTAGTGTCCGGTTAATTTAACAAAAGATCAAGGCCACCGAACCTATATTTATT
>DAOTAZ010000411.1:0-3262 GCA_035382965.1 Chitinispirillaceae bacterium
CTTAAGGCAAAGAGGGACATGACTGCAGAATACATAGCGGAAACTGAGCGGCTTCAGCCTCACAGCACCGAAGAAGAGGAAGCTGAAGAGTAGTCTTATAACAAGGAAATTATCACATGTAAAAAACTCCTGTCAGGAAACCTGACAGGAGTTTTTTTTCACTATTTACTTAAAATTATGGTTTAGGAAAATCGGCCAGTTCTGCTTCAGCTCTATCGATCTCTTCCTGAGGATGTGCATGATCGGTAAGCTCTCCGGCAAGATATCTGGAATAACCAAGAAGATCCAGATGTCCATGCCCTGAAAGGTTCATGAGAATAACCTTCTCTTTTCCCTCCTCCCTGGCTTTTTTCGCTTCCTGAATAGTCGCTGCAATAGCATGACTGCTTTCCGGAGCTACAATTCCACCTTCAGTGCGTGCCCATGTTATTGCCGCTTCATAGCATTCAGTCTGATGAATAGCTCTGGGCTTAATCAACCCCTCCTTTGCCGCCTGGCTTACAAGAGGAGACATCCCGTGATAACGGAGTCCACCCGCGTGAATCGGCTCCGGTATGAAATTATGCCCCAGAGTGTACATAGGAAGAAGAGGAGTCATTCCGGCGCTGTCACCGAAATCATATGCAAATATCCCTCTTGTCAGTGTCGGACAGGATGCCGGTTCAACAGGAATTATCTCTATCTGAGCTCCATTTATGACATCATGGACAAAGGGAAAGGAAATGCCGGCAAAATTACTGCCCCCTCCTGCACATCCTATCACTACATCAGGATTCTTTATTCCCACTTTAGCAAGCTGCTTCTTTGCTTCGAGACCAATAATTGTCTGATGAAGCATGACATGGTTGAGAACGCTTCCCAGTGAATACTTTGTTTCACCGGTCTTATCGGAAACTGCTGCCTCAACCGCTTCACTGATCGCTATTCCCAGGCTTCCGGGAGTATCAGGATCTTTCTCCAGAAACTTCCTTCCAGTCTCGGTCTCGTTACTGGGACTGGCGATACACTTCCCTCCCCAGGTCTCCATCATCACCTTTCTGAAAGGTTTCTGATCAAAGCTGATTCTCACCATGAAAACCTTGCATTTAAGCCCTATTAACGAACACGCAAAAGCAAGAGCACTGCCCCACTGACCGGCCCCGGTCTCGGTTGTAAGTGTCTTTGTCCCGGCCTGCTTGTTATACCAGGCTTGCGGCACCGCGGAATTGGGCTTGTGGCTTCCTGCAGGAGAAACACTTTCATCCTTGTAGAAAATTTTTGCCGGAGTATTGAGTGCCTTTTCCAGAAATACAGCTCTTTTAAGTGGTGACGGGCGCCATCTGTAAAGGATGTCAAGGATTTCTCCGGGAATATCTATCCACCGTTCAGTGCTGAGTTCCTGCTCTATAAGATTCATGGGAAACACCGGAGAAAGCATCTCCGGAGTCAACTGACTGCCGTCAGGCGCAAGTGGCGGCTTTACAGGGAGATCCGCGGCTATATTGTACCATTGACGGGGGATCTCGCTTTCATCCAGAAAAATTTTTATACTCATCAATCACTCCTGAAAATTGTTTATATGTACTTCCTGATGAGGGAATTAACAACCGATTTACTGTCTCTTACAAGCTTGGCGCCTCGTGTGATCTTACAGAGACTTATACCCAGTTCCGAGGCGATCTTGCGCTGGGGAATCCCGTTGTGAAGCATCTTGAGAAGCCGCCATCGTAAAGCCAGATCTTCAAGCTCAGGTCTGGTAAAAATCTCCCTGAGAAACTTGAGAACCGTTTCCATATCCCCGCATTCCTTGATGCCTAGACAGATCTCTTCCAATTGTTTGTCAATGATGTTTCTATACATAGAATCAATATAATAGAAAACCTGAGAAAGCGCAATTAAATAATAAACGGTTATACAACGTGGTGTATTTGCAGAGTGTGCGCAGCGATACGGAAGGTGAAATGGTTTATCCTGCGGATCTCCTCCAGAAGATCAACATGGATAGAGGTGGTCTGAAGTGATTCCGGCTTTCTCTTGTAAAGCCTGTTCATGTGTCTCTCAAGCAACTGGTCAAAAATCGCACCAGTCTCCTTCTTCCTCTCATAAACTTTCCTGGCCAGTTCGAGATCGTTCATTGTAAAAGCAGCAAGTGCCTCCTGAAAAGCCGATCCAGTAGCTCCGAAAAATTCCAGTATCTCCTGCCTTCCCTCTTTGGAAAGCGGTAACGGGCTCATCTCTATCTTCTCTGCCAGGTTAACAATGTTCTTTGAGATAATATCGCCGATGTGCTCCAGATCCGTTGTTATCATCACCAACTGATACGCCCTGGTTGACTGCTCAGGATCAAGCTCCTCACGCCCCATTCGGGTAAGGAATGTTACTATACTCTCATGAAGGAAGTCGACCTCATCATCACTCATCACTATTCTGCTTTTCCTGCGCCGGTCAAAACAGTTTATAAGTTCCCTGCTCTGCTCCACCATGCCGGATACCACTTCAGACATCCTGGCGATCTCCTTTACTGCCTGCGAGAGAGCAAGAACCGGCAGCCCAATCACATTTTCATGCAGATAAGAGACACTGAAACGGGAAGGTGACTTGCTCCCAGGCTTTACAAGCTTTAAAATGACCTTCTCAAAAATGTTCAGAAACGGCAAGAAAAGAACAGAGATAAAGAGGTTAAATGATGTGTGGAGAAACGCTACCTGAACTGCGGCTGAACTGCCGATACAGGAGTCAAGATGAACCAGTAATCCTGTAAAAGGGAAAACAATGGCAATTCCGGTAAGTTTGAATATGAAATGTGCCCAGGCTACCCGCATTCCTTCAAGATCAGCCCTGAATGCGGATACAAAAGCTGTAAGACAGGTTCCTAAATTGACGCCCAGCACAAGAGGGAGAAATTCTCTTACGCCCGGGACAAATCCATTTCCTGCATTGTAAAGTTCACCAAAAGCGATCAAAATGGCCAGTGTTGCGGCACTGCTCTGGATAGCCACTGTAATAATAACTCCGGCAAGAAGCCCGTACCAGGGATTTGTCAAGCTGAAAAACAGAATTCTCTCAAAGAACGGCATACTGCGCAGCGGGGTAACCGCCTCGGCCATCATTTTCATCCCGAAAAACACAAAACCCATGGCAAGAACCAGTTTTCCGTACCCGGAAAGCCTCTCTGATTTACGGCTGAGTGATGCAAAGTAACCAGCGGCAATAAGCAGGGGAGCAATATATTACTTCGGCAATTAAATGTTGCTCAAAGTGATAGGGCATAATTTATTTTCAA